>JBIIJW010000227.1:0-2900 GCA_044233525.1 Ilumatobacteraceae bacterium
GACGAGCACGCGCTCAGGCTGCGGCGTTGGACGCACTTGGCGTTCCTCACGGCGCACGAGTTGCCATGGTGAGCCAGAACGCTGCTCGTCTTGTGACCGCGTTCTTTGGCGTTAGTGGGTTTGGCCGTGTGTTGGTTCCTATTAACTTCCGGCTAGTCGCCGAAGAAGTGTCGTACATCGTTGAACACTGTGGTGCCGAAGTTCTGATTATTGATCCTGAACTAGAAGATGCGATGTCGTCTGTGACGGCGAAGCATAAGTTCATCATTGGGAGCGAGTCTGACAAGACGTTGTATCTCTTCGATCGTGAGCCACTTGCGTGGACGCCAGATGAAGATGCAACTGCCACCATCAACTACACCAGCGGAACAACAGCGCGTCCCAAGGGCGTTCAGTTGACGCATCGCAATCTGTGGGTGAACTCTGCAGTGTTTGGCTGGCAAATGAATGTCAACGAGTCCGATGTCTATCTGCATACTCTTCCGCAGTTTCACGTCAATGGTTGGGGAATGGTGTATGCGGTCACTGCGATGGGCGGAACTCATGTCATCTTAAGAAAGGTTGACGGCGCGGAGATTCTGCGCCGTATCGCGCAGCACGGAGTCACCATGTTGTGCGGTGCACCGGCTGTCGCCAACATGATCCTTGACGCCGCCGTGGAAACTGGTTTGCCAACGTCTCGTGATGCAGTACGCATGGTGGTAGCGGGCGCCCCGCCTCCAACGAAGACGATTGAACGAATTGAAACAGAACTTGGTTGGGAGTTTGTTCAGATTTATGGACTCACAGAGACGTCGCCACTTCTTACTATGAATCGCACGCGTTCTGAGTGGCGTTCTCTGCCGGCTGCAGAGCGTGCAGCCAAGTTGGGTGCGGCTGGCTCTCCGGCGCTTGGTGTGGAGATTGAAATAGATCAACACGGCGAGGTTCTAGCGCGAGGGAACACCGTGATGGCCGGTTATTGGGAGCAGCCCGTAGAGACCAAAAAAGCAATTGTTGACGGTTGGTTTCACACTGGCGACGGGGGGTACCTCGGCGACAACCGCTACCTCACGATTGCCGACCGGAAGAAAGACGTCATTGTCTCTGGTGGCGAGAATGTCTCAAGTATCGAAGTGGAAGATGCCATCTTTTCTCACCCCGATGTCGCTGAAGTAGCCGTGTTTGGTATCCCCGACGAGAAGTGGGGCGAAAAGGTTCTTGCTCTCGTGGTGAAGGCTCCTGGGTCGAGTCTGAGCGAAGAAGAGGTGATTGCTTACGTCCGCACCAAGCTGGCGGCTTATAAATGCCCGAAGGTGGTGGAGTTCCGGTCTGAACTAGCCAGAACCGCAACAGGCAAGTTGCAGAAGTTCATCCTCAGGGCTCCTTACTGGGAAGGTCGAGAGCGACAAGTGAACTAGGGCCACTTTGGTGACCTACCTACTAAGAGGTAGGGAACTAGGTTGGGGGAATGGACGATCGCGCCCTTCTGACAGAACTGGAACCAGAGGCTGAACGTCTCTTGAATCGCCACCTCGACAGTGCTGAAGATTGGTACCCGCACGACTATGTGCCCTGGGATCGCGCGCAGAGACTTCTCACAGAGGGCTTCTCATACGGTGAATCTGAACTGCCAGAGGGTGTGCGCTCGGCGTTGTTGGTGAATCTTCTCACGGAAGACAATTTGCCGTGGTACACACGGACAATCTCGCGAATGTTTGGCGGTGAGTCCGCGTGGGGAGTGTGGGCGCAACGTTGGACCGCCGAAGAAGGTCGACACGCAATTGTGATGCGCGATTACATCACCGTCAGTGGCCTGGTTGAACCACGAGAATTGGAAGATGGTCGCATGGCTCAAGTGAGCAGTGCAATTGTTCCAGAGCCAGAAAGTGCTGCCGACGGAATGTGTTACGTGGCAGTTCAAGAACTTGCCACTCGAATTTCGCACCGCAACACCGGCACCATGTTGGACAAGACCGGTTACGACGTGATGATGAAATTGTCAACAGACGAGAATCGTCACCATTTGTTTTATCGAGACTTGGTGAGCAAATTGTTGGAATTGAATCCGTCTCTCGCGGTCGAAGCGTTAGAGCGCCAGATTGTGAACTTCGCAATGCCAGGTGTTGGTATTCCAGGATTCGCCGAGCACTCCAAGGCCATTGCACAGGCTGGCATTTATGACTTTGCTATTCACCACGAAAAAATCATTGTTCCGTTGGTGCTGCGCCAATGGGCCATTGACAAAGTGGAAGGTTTGAATGCGTCCGCCGAAAAGGCGCGTGAAAACCTCATGCGACATATTGAGCGTGTCGGCAAGGTAGCCAAACGCCAAGCAGACCGTCGTGCAGCAGCACTAGACGCCGCGGCAGCAATTGCCTAAAGACTCGGGAACTGAATTCGTAGTTCGCGCTTCAGGGCTTTCCCTGATGCGTTGCGAGGAATCACATCGATGAAGCGAACTGCAGTTGGCATTTTGAAGCGGGCCAACTTGCCTTCGCAATGAGCCAACACGGCTGCCTCGTCCAATGCCGGATCTTTCTTCACAACAACTGCAAGGGGAGTTTCGCCCCACTTTTCATGTGGCACGCCAATGACAGCGACGTCTGCAATTCCGGGATTGCCCAAGATGACATTCTCGAGTTCGGCGGGGTAGATGTTTTCGCCACCGGAGATGATCATGTCCTTCAAGCGGTCCTGGATCCAGATGAAACCTTCTGCATCGCGTGTGGCAACGTCGCCACTGTAAAACCATCCGTCGCGGATGGCTTCGGCTGTTGCATCGGGACGGTTCCAGTAGCCCGTCATGATGTGTCCGCCTCGGATGATGACTTCGCCTGGTTCGTCAACATCACACTCGGTACCGTCAGGGCGAACCAACTTCACATCGGTGTGGAAGAACGCTTTCCCGGTTGAACCTG
>JBIIJW010000228.1:0-2898 GCA_044233525.1 Ilumatobacteraceae bacterium
AATGAGGCGAGATTGTCGGCTGACGACAAACCCTTTTCAGATCCGGCAATCAATGCGCCGTAAACAGACTTTGGCAAGCGGGCTTTAGCCCGACGTTGTGCTTCTGCGACTGTTTCAAACCATTCGTTGACCATGTCTTTTTCCTTACAAAGGGGGGACGGCAAATTGTACCGATGCACCCCGTATTGAGGCTCAATTGTTAGCGAGAAAGCAACAGTGACAAGAGTTCCGAGGGCTGCGACAACACCACATCTGCACCCGCTGCACTGAGTTCTTCATGGTCCCCAAAGCCCCATAAAACCCCAGCAGACTTGGTTCCCACTTGAACGCCCGCCTCAATATCGTGATGGCGATCTCCAATCATCCAGCACGACGACAAATCAGGATGCGCGCCATGTTTGCGATGAACGTCAGCGAGTGCTTGGCGGAGCAACACAGACTTGTGGACTGGTGCGTCGTCCGCCGGACCAACAACTGTCACCATGTGATGATCCATTCGCGTTGCCACGACCGCAATATCTGCTTGCGTTTGTGGCTTTGCCGTCACCACGGACATGTGCCAGTGCGGTGATAACTCGTTGATGACGTCACGCATTCCGTCGATCACTGGCGTATGAGGAAGATGATGCGCCTTATATATGCGGCGATATTCGTGAATGAATTCAATTGATCGTGATTCATCAATTCCTCGCACTCGAAGCAACTCAGGCATCGTTGTCTGGAATGGTGGGCCAATAATCCGCGTTACTTCCGCGGACGTCAGCGGCGCCACACCCTCAGCGGCAAACATGTCGTTGACCGATGCGGTGATTCCAGTCCCAGAATCTGCAATTGTTCCATCGAGGTCAAAGAACAAATAGCCGCGTTTGGTCACCTCGCCACCCTAGAACCCCAGCTACTGGGCCCGCTGAGTTCTGTTTTGGTAACGATTCTCATTATTGATATAGTGACAGGCATGAAACAGCGCTCTCTCGCCATTGCCATGTTCGTGCTTCTCCCTGCCGTCGCGGCCTGCAGCAACTCAACAAGTAGCCCCCCGGCTGAAAAACTGTCTGTGTCCGTGGCCCTCTACCCCATTGCAGAGATTGTGCAACGAGTTGGCGGCGCCTCTGTTGAGATCGTGAACCTCACACCACCGGGAACCGATGCACACGATGTTGAACTCACAGCAAAACAAGTGCAGCGCCTCGAGGAATCTGATGTCACTTTCTACTTTGGCGATGACTTTCAGCCCAGCACTCAAAAAGCCGTCCAGGCTCTCCGCAACAAAACCGTTGTTGATCTCTTTGAATCAGTGGAACTACTCGATGCAACTCTGAACGAAGCAGTCAACGACAATCACAATCATGATGAAGAGAAAAACGACGATCACAATCATGATGAAGAGAAAGAAGCAGACAAAGAAGACGCGCACAGCCATGGCGAGCACGATCCACACGTGTGGCTAGACCCAGCCAACATGATTGCGATGACAAAGACTGTCGTCAGCACCTTGTCAAAAGTAGAGCCGGAGAAAGCCGACGCCTTCTCACAGAATGGCGATAAGTACATTGCCGAATTAACAGAGCTGGGAGAGTTCTTAGATTCCAAGATTGGTATTCCACAAGGTGGTCAAAAGACTGTTTGTGCAGACCCCAACTTGGTTACTGCACACCAAGGTTTCACGTATCTTGCACACCGAGCAGGCCTGTCACTGATTCCCATTGCAGGTATTAATCCCGATGAACAGGTATCTGCAAAGTATGTTGAGCAATTGTCGGCAACGTTGAAAGGAAAGAATGTGACTATCTTCTACGAATCTCTCATTTCTTCGTCTGCTGCTGACGCACTTGCTGCATCTGTCAACGCAAAGACTGATGTGTTGAATCCTGTTGAGGGCGTCACCGAAGAGGACATCACGAACGGTCTGACCTATATCTCGGCTCAACGAGACAACATCACGAAGATTGCAACGGCGTTGCGTTGCTCATAAGCCAAAACAAAGTTCTCCAAGCCGTTGATCTAGCGGTGAGCTACGGCGACGTTCGTGCGCTGTCGTATTCATCGTTTGCAGTTGATGCTGGTGAACTCATTGCAGTCGTGGGACCGAACGGTGCTGGCAAATCCACCATGTTTAAGGCTTTGGCGGGCTTTGTCGATCACGAAGGTGACGTGGTGGTGCACGGCGAGCATTGCCATCACCTTGAGCGAAAGGCGATTGCCTATATTCCACAGCAATCAGATCTTGACTTGCGTTTTCCCATCACCGTGAGCGAAGTTGTCATGGCGGGCCGCCGACGCTTTCACGGCCGACGCATGCGCACAACTTCTATCGATACCGACACCGTCACCGCATGTCTGGCTCAAGTAGACCTCGCTGGCGCAGAAGGTCGAATCTTGTCAACGTTGTCCGGTGGCCAGGTTCAACGCGTCTTGCTGGCTCGTGCACTCGCACAAGAAGCTGATGTTCTTCTTCTTGATGAAGCCCTATCAGGTATCGATACTCGACATACCGACGAACTCATCTCACTCTTCACCTCACTCTGCGCCATGGGAACCAGTGTGCTGGTGTCTACTCACGACCTAGGAATGGTGCGTTCACGTTTCACACGTTGCCTCACCGTGAATGGAAAAGTTCTTGGTGATGGAAATCCGGCCGTTGAATTGAGTGGTGACAAACTTGAACGTCTCTTCGGATCAACTTCACAGACAGGTCAGCCATGAATTGGTTACTCGACCCATTTCAATCCGATTTCTCTCAGCGCGCAGGACTCATCTGCATCATGGTGGGGGTTCTCTCGCCGGTTGTTGGTACATGGGTATCCCTCCGGCGGCTTGCGTATTTAGGTGATGCCATGTCCCACAGTGTTCTTGGTGGAGTCGCGCTTGGATTCGCATGGTTTGGCGCAAATGCAGTTC
>JBIIJW010000026.1:0-11668 GCA_044233525.1 Ilumatobacteraceae bacterium
CACTCACTCGCACAGAATTAGTGATGGCAAAGGTGCTCAGCATTTTCGTCATCGAAATCCTTCAAGCAGTTGTGTTGCTCTCACTTGGTGTTGCGCTTGGCTGGCGACCAGATGGCAATGTTTGGCCCCTTGCATTTCTCGTTGTGTTCCTCGGAACATCAGCCTTTGGCGGAATCGGCTTACTTCTTGCCGGACGTCTTCGCGCCGAAATCAATCTGGCAGCCCAAAATGGCCTGTATCTATTGCTGTTATTGCTGGGCGGAATGATCATTCCCCGAGATTCTCTGCCCGGATTTCTCAGTGATGCTGCACTCGCACTGCCCTCCACTGCCCTTGCAGACGGCCTACGTTCAACACTGAACGGAACAGGTCAAGTGCTACAACCAATTCTTATTTTGACGGCGTGGGCTGTTGTTGCACCACTCATTGCAGCGCGTCGTTTCCGCTGGAGCTAAGACACTCATTGCAGAACCCGCGACATCACGGTCACGTCGTGTCCACTCAGTGATGCAACCCGCCGCTCGTGCCATCCCATTGACTGGTACCAGGTAGCACCTTTCTCGGTGTACAGATACATCTCGGTTACTCCAAGATCAGATCCCCGCTGTTGAAGCGCAGAGACGAGTGCTCTGCCAACTCCTCGGCCACGATGCGATTCCGTGACGTAAACAGCCGCCACCCATGGACCAGGTTCTAACGCGTCTGGTAGTTCATCATCTGCAATCAACGAAGCAGTGCCAACAAACTCACCGTCGTCGATAGCAACGAGAACCACAGGAAGACCAGATGTTGCCAACGATTCTGCATAAAGATCGAGGTACCACTTGTCTGTATCAAGAGGAAAGTCACGCTTCCAGTAACTCACACATTTGGAAGCGACAAGTTGTTGCAGGTCATCATCATCGGGCATATCGATGATTTGTAGAGACATACTGTCAAGCGGGCGTTGAAGGATTCTCAGGTGCTGGCTTTGTGCGTTCGAAGGCTTCTTCCACCTCGGAATACATCAATGGCGCATCAGTACCAACAATCTCTGAATCAGGAATGGAGTTGTCTGCGGAATACGACTGATCATCAAAGAAACCACGGATAAATCGTTTGAAATAGATGTAGATGATGAGACACCACATGTAGACCGAGCCGCCTAGTTTCATAATTCCACCAGCGGCCTGTTGGTCTGCCAAAACAGAGATTCCACCAACACGAACTGGCGTGTCGTAGTGGTCGTAGACAGAACCTTCAGCGAATGTCAACCAGCCAGCTGGAATGGTGGGAATCAACGATGTTCCAAACAGATAGATCATCTTTGCACCGTCACTCATTCGCCATTCACGAATAGGTCCACACACCGGCATCCAAAACATGAGAGACGTCACCACAATGAGCACGTGAAGTGAATAGTGCAGTGGGCCACCAGCGGCACTTCGATTCACCAATTGCGGCGTGTGCGTGAGCAACAAGGTGAGGTTGTACACCACCACTCCAACGACAGGGCGAGTTAACAGCCGCACAACGTTGTACAACTTGCCATTGCCAATCAGGAGACGAAATAGCCACTCTGGCGTTGCCAACAGAGCTAACGGCGGCACCATGTACGTAAGAATCATGTGCTGCACCATGTGCACGGAGTACAAATACTCCTCCGCAATATCGTGCATTGGCCAGTCGCTGGAAAACCACAGCAAAGCAATCATCAGAATGAAAATTCGCTTCTGACGCTTCGGCATGATTTGGCCAGCCGGAGCAACCCGCGGGCCAAGCACTCGGACGGTGTAGATATACGCCGCAATTAATCCAGCGATGAGAATCCAGACTTCAAGATGAAGCTGAAACCGCCAGGGATCTGGATTTGTTGTGGGTTCGATAGCGGCGAAGAACACCGTGGAACCGCTTTCTCTCGTTATGCCATGAAGAATTTAAATGTGGCTAATGCGGTGATGTACACAAACAACGCAATTGCCAAACCGGTGTAGAACAAGAAACTGAAAATCTTGCTGTCGAACTTCAAGTGCATGAAGTACGACACCACCATTACAAACTTCACAATCATCATGATGATGAGTGAAGGCATGAAGAGTGGACCAAAGTCCACGTAGTGGGTGGAAATTTCAAGTGCTGTAATGGCCGCAAGAATTAGAGCAATCTTGATGTACCCAGCATCTGACATGCCGTGTTCATGCTTCTCGGTTGCTTCACTCATGGTTTTTCTCCTCGACTACGCAGGAATCAGATAGACGACTGTGAAGATAATGATCCACACAATGTCCACGAAGTGCCAATACAAACCAACAAGTTCGACAGATTCAGCCTTGTTTCCAACGACCTTGTTCTTCTTGATGATGCCCATGGTGGACAACAAAAGGATGACACCAACAGACACGTGAACACCGTGGAAACCGGTGAGCGTGTAGAAACTGGACCCGAACAAGCTTGTTGTGAATCCGAGACCTTCGCGAACGAAAGCGGTGAATTCATACACCTGGCCGCCAATGAAGATTGCGCCCAGGATTGCTGTCACGGTTAACCACAAGTTGGTACGACGATCGTCATTTCTCTGTGCAGAGGTGACTGCAAGAACCATGGTCAACGATGACATCAACAAAACAAAGCTGGTGATGGATGTAAACGGAATGTCGAAAATTTGTGATGGGTGCGGACCATCGGAGACGCGACCGCGGTACAGCATGTACGTCGAGATAAGGCCGCCAAACAACAAACATTCAGAACCAAGGAATAGCCACATTGCCAACTTGTTGTTTGACAAGCCGGTGGAGGAATGATGTCCATGATCTGACGCGTGGTCAGAGGTGTGAAGCGCGGTATCAGCCAAGGGGAGCAATCTCCTTCGTGGAGCCATCAGCAGATGGCGGTTCAAAATCGATGGGCTCAGCCACTGAAGGCTCAAGTACCCATCCGTACGAGGCGAAGAGAACAATCGCTGCACCAATCACCATGATGGGCACTCCGTAAATGACGCCCATACAGAGAACTCCGACGCCTGTGGCCAGAACGATTGGCCAGTACGACGGCGACGGCAAATGAATGTCCTTCTCTGCAGATTCTTCCTCTGCACGCACCACATCTTCACCTTCGGTGACCTTCTTCATGGTGTGCGTTGCGGTGTCTTCTACGTACTTGCGATGGAAGAACTCATCGAGGTGATGCACCACAGGGATGCGATCGAAGTTGTGAGCCTTCGGTGGGCTGGTGGTAATCCATTCCAACGTACGAGCGTCCCAAGGATCGAGTGGTGCTTGCTTGCCCTTGCGAGCCGTGTACACCACATTGATGAGGAAGAACAACACACCGACAGCAAGGATGAAAGAACCAATGGATGCCACGAGGTTCCAGAACGCAAGGTTGAAGAAGCCTTCACCAGCGCGAGCCTCTGTCCACACGTACATACGACGTGGCTGACCTTGCAATCCAAGAATGTGCATGGGGCCAAAGGTGAGGTTCATACCAATGACCATGAACCAGAAGTTCCATGACCCGAGTTTTTCGTTCAGCATCTTGCCAAACACTTTCGGCCACCAGTAGTAGAAACCAGAGAACAAACCGAACACCATGCCGCCGAACAACACGTAATGGAAGTGAGCGACGATGTAATACGTGTCTGTCTGTTGCGTGTCTGACGGAGCAACCGAGTGCGTAACGCCGGAGAGTCCACCGATGGTAAACAACATGACGAGACCAATAGCGAACTTCATCGCGGTGGTGTACCAAATCTTTCCACCCCACATGGTGAGCAGCCAGTTGAAGATCTTCACGCCAGTCGGAATTGCAATGGCCATCGTTGCGATGGAGAACACTGCAACTGAGACGGGCCCAAGACCGGCCGCAAACATGTGGTGAGCCCACACGCCGAATCCAACCAAACCGATGGAAGCTCCCGAGAACACCACGAACGGATAACCGAACAATGGCTTACGTGCGAAAGTTGGAAGAACCTCAGAGATAATTCCGAACGCGGGCAGAATCAGCACGTACACCTCGGGGTGACCAAAGATCCAGAACAAGTGTTGCCACAACAACGGGTCTGCACCTTGCGATACGTCGAAGAATGTTGCACCATACGAACGCTGGAACATCAGCAAGATAAGAGCAACGGTGATGACTGGCAGCGAGAACACCAAGAGGAACTGCACCACGAGAATCATCCAGGTGAACACCGGCATCTTCATCAAGCTCATGCCGGGGGCACGCATGTTCAACACCGTGACAATCAAGTTGATGGAACCAATCAACGATGCGAGACCAGCAATCTGTAGACCAAGAATCCAGTAGTCAACGCCATTGCTTGGCGAGAACACTGGGCCCGAGTTTGGTGCATACATGAACCAACCGCCATCGGCAGCGCCGCCCAAGAACCAGGACAGGTTGAGGATGATTCCACCTGCAATCAACAACCACAATGACAAAGCGTTCAAGCGTGGGAACGCAACGTCGCGGGCACCGATTTGCAGAGGCAAAAAGTAGTTTGCAAAAGCAGCTGCCATTGGCATACCGAACAAGAACACCATTGTTGTTCCGTGCATGGTGAACATCTGGTTGTACTGGTCTGCACTCAAGATTGTTCCGTTTGGTGCTGCCAACTGCAGGCGAATGAGAAGCGCTTCGATACCGCCAACAATGAAGAACACCATGGCGACAACGCCGTACATGATGCCGATCTTCTTGTGGTCGACAGTGAAGAGCCACTCTTTCCAGCCCTTTGTTTCCACTGGGCGCTTCACAGCACCCAATGCTTGGCTTGGAGTCACCACTGCTGGAGTGGTGTCTGCACCTGGTCGTTCAATAATCGCCATGATTCTCTCCGATTACTTCAGCGTCATTAGGTAGGCAACGAGCTTGTCGATGTCGTCTTCGGTGAGGCCGAGGTTTGGCATACCGCGGTACTTACCGTTTGACTTCTCGAGCTTGGTGGGGTCGGCATACATCGGCTTCATCGCCGTTGGGTCACGCAACCATGCACGTAAATCTCTTTCATTGAGACAGTCTTTTGTGACTCCGTTGAGATACTTCGCGCCGAATTCTTCAGGCTTTGCTTCCCAAACATCTGCGCGGCACTCCTCAGTAACGAGGTCGAACATGGCGCCGGCAAAAGTGTTTCGAGTCATTAAGTGCGACAAGTTCGGAGCTGCACCTGAGTACACGTTCTCGTCTGGTGCAGAAATAATTGGCTTGCCGTTGGCGTCCTTAATTCCGTTGACTTGGTGACAACGTGCGCATTGGTTGATGAAAGTGGTTTCACCTTCAGCTGCAAGTGTGTTTGCTGCTGGTGGGGTGTAGGGCTTTTGTTGACCTGCCACCCACTTTGCGAAGTCTTCCTTAGATAAGGCAACTGCCTCCATACGCATGTTTGCATGTGACAAGCCGCAGAACTCGGTGCACTGACCGGCATAGATTCCTGGCTTATCTGCTTCCAAACGCAACAAGTGAATTCGGCCTGGAACGGCGTCTTTCTTGCCGTTTAATGCTGGAATCCAGTATGAGTGAATGACGTCTCGGCTGGTTTCACGCAAGAGAACCTTGGTGCCCACAGGAATCACTAACTGACCTGAGGTGATGATTGGCTGATCAATGCCATCCTGAATCGGGTAGTCATACTCCCACCACCACTGCTGACCAGTGACGTTGATGATGAGTTCAGTGTCTTGCGTTTCAGCAAGATCGAAGATGGAGCGGAATGTGAACACACCAACAACGGTGAGAATCAAAGCTGGAACAATAGTCAATGTGATTTCAATAACTGGCTTGCCATGTGATTGGGCAGGAATTGCCTGACCACGATCACGGAACTTCAAGAAGATGTATCCCGCCAAGACACAAACAATGACACCGACGATTCCTGCAATTGGGAACACAATCAGGTTGAGATCGTGAATCATTTGGGCATTGGGGCCCTTTGGTTGGAACGTGTCTTGCGATGCATTTGTTGCACAACCAGACAAGAACGCTGCACTTGACAGACCAGCCAGTGCGGTGATGATGCGACGGCGCGATGACTTCACAGGTGTCACGGTATCTACTGCCTTCTCTTTTGTCAGGACTGGATTGGTGTGGCTCACGGCACGACCACCTTAATTTCGCCCTCAGCACCTGGAACGGTGAACGAGTACACCTGTTCTGCGCTTGATGGCTTTGGAATATTGAGGGTGAGAAGTTGTTCCTGGTTCTTACCAGTCATCTGAGTACAAGTGCCGACTTTTTCCTTGACGCCAGTCTCAGCAATGACTTCAGTTCCAAGGTTGACAACAAGGCGGTGATCCTTGTCGTCCAAGTTGCGGAACATGATGTTCGTAGCGTTTGAGCGAGGAACAGTGATGGTGTCGACATCCTTCTTCAGGCCGATCATCTGTGCTCGCACTTTTCCGTTCTCTACAAACACAGTGGCCAACACAGCGGAGCGCAACGACACGGTGTTGTTGGCTTTCTTGTCGTAGTACTTTGACTTTTCTTCACCGCACTCACGATGCTCTTTGATGAAATGTTGTTCTTCGGCGTACTTCGTTAACTGCGAACGCTCACCCGAGATGGCCGTTGCAACGCCGGCAACAACTAGCAACAACGAAGCAGCGGAGACAATCAATGCCACTGTTTTCCCGCGGAACACTGGTTGTTTCGCCACATAGAAACCGAAGGCCAAGATGACTGCCGAAACAATTGTCAAGATGAGTGTTGCGCCGTTTTTAGATGAGGCAAGCATGATGCGTGAGAACAAATACGCGATAACGCCGAGAGCCACTGCTGCAAGACCTGGATAATCCAACGCGCCAATTGCACGATGTCGAACAAAGCTGTTGAACTCTGCATCTCCTGATGCACGCTCTGCCCAACTTTGAATGGTCCACTCAACGCCGCCACCAAAAAGAACTGCGATACCAAGCACAAACACAATTTGATTTGTTGCGACACCGAGAAGAACGATTGCAATTCCCAAAGCAAAAACAATTGGCCAGAACGATGGTGCTGGTGAATAAGCGGAAGCTTCAACGGCTTCGGCTTCTGAGGTGGAGTCTCCGTCACGTGTGTAGAAGGAGAACCCGGACACCAGTGCACCAGACAACAACAACCCAAACAGTGCATACGCACCGATGTCTGAAGGGTTAATGAAGATGGTGTACAACACCGCCGAAATCAGTGCGAGACCACTGAGCCCGAGGAAGAACTTGGAACCTGGAGTAAACATGTCGCCCTACTTCTGCACGTACACGAAGAACCACACGGCAGTGAATGCCGCCGTGAGGAAGTACCAATACAACGCGTGGGCAGAGATGAGTTGTTGATCATCATCGCGCCCGCCAACCGAACGGAACAAAGCAACTGCACTGAAGGCCATTCCAGCGATGACCAAGAACATCATGGTTCCGGTGATCGCATAGAACAATGTCTGGAAGGCTCCGTCTGCAAGACCAAGTTCCATCTTCATGTAGATCGCAATTTGAGCATTGACAATTGCGATACCCAAACCAAAGGTGATCAACAGTGCCAACGACGTGTGGCCACGGTCGCGGCGCTTTGCTGAATACACCGCCCACTGTGCCATGAGGGCTGTGAAAGGGAACGTTGCAAACATGGTGTTAGCTGCAACTTCTGGAATAGTGATGGACTTCGGCATCCAGTCTTTGATGATCTTGAGACCGTCACTTGATACGCGTGTTGGAGAGCCAGCGCGGAACTTCATCCACATTGCGAGCATGCCAGCCATCAACATTGCCGCTCCCGCTGCAACTAATGCAGTGGAAACAAGAATCTGACGGCGGGACGACTGATGCGGAGCTGCAGGTAATGCGAGGCTCATGCTGATACCCCCTGTGAAGGCTTAACGTCGAGAAGTGGTTCGCTGGAGTTCACAGTTGCGAGCGCAGCGAAGTTGTTTGTTGGTGCAGGAGATGACACTGACCATTCAAGTGTGTGTGCATCCCACGGATCGTCTGATGCACCAGCACCAGCTTTCACTGCCTGAAGTAACAGACCAACAAATGCAACGACAACGAGCGCCACGATTGCGGCACCAGCACCGGCGAGAAGATTCCACAATGCGACGGGGCCGTCGTAATCAAAACCGAACAGCGAGTGAGCTGGTTGCTTTGCAAAGCCAGCGATGTACAGCGGCAATGAGGACAGCACTGTTCCAATTAGACCAAGTCCTGCCAAACCAAGAACTTTCTTGTCGTCAAGTACGACGCCCCACAACTTTGGAGCCCAGTGAGTGAGTCCACCCAACGCGCACAACACTCCACCAAACACCAAGTACGCGGCGACGCCTTCACCAAACGAAGTATTGATGAGGTTTGCTGACTCAATGTGCTGGACAAAACTGCCAGCTACTCCAGCGAGAATCATGATGGCGCCAAGAACTGCGAACGCAAATGAGGCGCTCACGCGTGGCTTGCCTTCCTTCAACGCCAGCAGTGACACTGCAACGCTGACAAGAACTCCAAGAAGTGGCAATCCGTTGAACAACAAAAACGGCAGCGTGCTGATCAACTTGTCGCCGGCGGAACCATCGAGGTTCAACACATGACTACTTTGCGTGACTGCGCCAAGTACTCCTGAGCCAGCAAGGCCAAGTCCAATCAATACGACTGGACGTAGTGGCTGACGAACGCGTGCAACCACTGGCGCTACTTCGGCCAGAACTCCAAGCGCCATGACAATGAAAATGAACGTTTGTGGTTGCCCGTAGACCCAGCCCAACCACTTCTCAATGTCTTTATTGGATCCAAACGCAACTTGACCGGCGGTGTGATCGACATACAGATAAATGAGAGTTCCGATAGCAACAGGAAGACTCAAAATTGTTGTTACGGACGCAACGAGTGCCGACCAAGAGAAGGCGGGCACCATGTCCATATCCATGCCAGGTGCGCGTGATGTCATGACGGTTGTTGCAACTGAAACACTGCCGGCAATGAGACCAACAGCAACAAGGCCAACACCCATGAGGAACAAGTCGACCATGTCTCCATTGCCGCCACCAGGACCACCATTGCCAATGATTGATACGAGAACAAGGCCAGACCCAAACAGCCATGACCAGAAGCTGAACTGAGCAAGACGTGGCAATGAGATTGCACGGGAACCGACTTGGAGTGGAACGATTGCAATTGCAAGACCAAGGAACAACGGTGCGAGAAGGCCAAGAACCATCAGGTGTCGTGCGTACCACGACAGTTGCAGTGCTGAATCGCCCGTAATGATTTCAAGTCCCTGTGGACTCATTCGTTCAAAACCGAAGATGGCTGCAAGAACTGCAACTTCAATCGCGTGGATGAGTGACCAACCGATGAACAGTCTTCCGATCTTCTTGTGATCGCTGCTGGTCACCCATTGGCCGACTGCGCCAACAAACGAAGTCGATGATGCCTTCGCTTCTGCGCCGACGTGTGTGTCGATGGTGGTCATTTTCCGATGGTCTCCCGGTGCACCCCTTTAATCCACAGGACCTCGGGGGTGAGTACGCCTAGATGTAACGCACTAACACTACCCATCGGCCTTTGTCTGAACGTAAATCCCCGAACAGAAAGGACTTAGTGCAATTGGGAAGATTTACCGGACGAAGACGTCAACGGTGAGGGCCACAAAGAGCAGCGAGATATAAGAAATGGAGAACGAGAACAGCCGCATGGATGCCGAAGGGCTGGTATTTCGCCCAAGTGCAATTGTGCCCCACAGGAATGCGACCCCGAGGACCCCGGCAGAGATGCCATACACCCAACCCATGCCCCCAACCGGAATGACGGCCAGGCTGCAGATAGTTAGTGCAATTGTGTATCGAATCATGGATGCGATGACCTTTTCGTGGGTTTCCACCACGGGAAGCATGGGAACCCCTGCTGCCCTGTAGTCATCGCTGTGCTTGATGGCCAGCGCCCAGAAATGGGGTGGCGTCCACAAAAAGATCAGCAAAAACAGCAGCCACGGGGTCCAACCTAATGAATTCGTCACCGCCGCCCAGCCCACGAGGACGGGCACAGCACCCGCAGCTCCACCAATGACGATGTTCTGCTTGCTGGTGCGCTTCAGCCAGAGGGAATAGACAAAGACATAAAAGAGGGTGGCTGAGATAGCGAGGATTCCCGACAACAGATTTGCCCCGGCCCACAAAATGGCGAAAGCGGCAATTTCGAGGACCAAGGCAAAGACCAGGGCTGACCGAGGCTTAATCAGCCCCGTGACGAGTGGCCGGGTCTTCGTTCGCTCCATCAGGGCATCAATGTCTCGGTCGATGTACATATTGATGGCATTCGCCCCGCCCGCGGCCAACGACCCGCCCGCCAACGTAATGAGAATGAGGCTGAGTGATGGCCATCCGCCTTCAGCAACCACCATGGTGGGAACGGTTGTAATCAGCAAAAGCTCAATGATTCTGGGCTTTGTGAGAGCAATGTATCCACCAATCACAGAGCGCGGAGCACGACCTGCTTCATGGCTTCGCCCTGCGAATCGCGAGGGGACGACGGGTCGAACATTGAGGGGCACGGGTACTCATCGTATGGGGGGTGGGCAATGACGACCAATCGCAAGCAGAATGTTTCCGTGCCATTCACCACACCCCCCGTCCACCAGGTCGCCATGACCCAGGTCGCCGACCCCGATCTCATCGAGAAAATTGATGAGGAGGTCGAACAGGACAAGCCCTGGATTGTGTTGGTGTGGAATGACCCCATCAACTTGATGTCATATGTGTCCTTCGTTTTTCAGAAGTTGTTTGGCTACTCAAAAGAGAAGGCGGACGAGTTGATGCTGGACGTTCATGAGAAAGGTCGTGCCGTTGTGTCAAGTGGTCCGCGTGAACGTGCAGAGCTTGATGTGTTTCGACTCCACGAACATGGTTTGTGGGCAACAATGCAGCAAGACTCATGAAACGCAAACGCCAATCTGGCCCAATTGAACAAATAGAAATAGGGCTTTTTGCACTGAACCTCACAGCAGATGAACGTTCAACTCTGCTTGGATTCGTTGATCAATTGAATGAAGTGATTGCGTCTCCAGCCGATGATCCGCGTGTTCGTCGATTGTTCCCCACTGCGTATCACGACAACCCAGAACACGATGCTGAATACCAAGGTTTCATGCGCGAAGAACTCGCCCAGTCTCGACGTGCATCAATCGACACCGTTCGCTCGGTGTTGGTATCCGATGAACCAATGACTGAGGCCCAGCTGTATTCGTTCATGACCGTTCTGAACAGTCTTCGATTGGTCCTTGGCACCTTGCTTGATGTTGATGAGGGCGAGGACCTCGACCTCATTCCAGAAGACAGTCCTGCTTTTGGGCAGGCCCAGTTGTATGAGTACCTGGGCTGGCTTTTGGAGTGGACCGTCTCGGCGCTCTCAGGGGAATAGCGCCATTTAGGGCGTATTGTGGAGGCGCTCCCGATAGTGTCTTATTGCTCTCAACCGGAGTCGTTCTAGCCCCCATCGTCTAGAGGCCTAGGACACCACCCTTTCAAGGTGGCGGCACGGGTTCGAATCCCGTTGGGGGTGCAAAGAGACCAAGAGGTTTTCTCGCAAGAGGTTCTCTCTAGGTCCCGTGGTGAAGTTGGAGTTCACGCCGGCCTGTCAAGCCGGAGGTCGCGGGTTCGAGTCCCGTCGGGACCGCCATCAATGGCGGCATCGTCATTGAAGAATGGTTCAAGCAACGTGAGTTGATTGAAACA
>JBIIJW010000229.1:0-2883 GCA_044233525.1 Ilumatobacteraceae bacterium
CTACATCACCTTTGGTGAGCATGACCTTGCTGAAAACATCATTCACTTGGTGCTTGCTCGCACACCAGATGCACCTCCAGGAACCAAGGGCATTTCGTGCTTCATTGTTCCGAAGTACATGTTGAATGATGATGGTTCTCTTGGAAAAGAGAACGATGTGAAGTGTGTCAGCATCGAACACAAGACGGGCATCAAGGCAAGCCCCACATGTGTGTTGTCGTACGGCGACAACGGTGGAGCAGTCGGTTATCTCATTGGTGAAGAGAACCATGGAATGGCCTACATGTTCACCATGATGAACCAAGCGCGTTTAGGTGTGGGTCTTGAAGGCCTGTCATTGATTGAGCGCGCCTACCAGCAGTCGTTGGAGTATGCGACGCTGCGTAAGCAAGGTCGCGCACCAGGTGCACCTGCAGGTGAGAGTTCTCCCATCATTCAGCATCCAGATGTGAAGCGCATGTTGGCAACAATGAAGAGCACTATCGAAGCATTGCGTCGAATTATTTATTGGAACGCAGCATGTCTCGACATTGCGGCGCATCACCCCGATGTAGCAGAACGTGAAAAAGCCGCAGACATGGCTGCACTTCTCACACCGATCTCAAAGGGATGGGGCACCGACATGAGTGTTGATCTCACTGGAATGGCAGTGCAGATTCATGGCGGAATGGGCTTCATTGAAGAGACTGGTGTTGCACAGCACTATCGCGATGCACGCATCACCACCATCTATGAAGGAACCAACGGCATTCAAGCGATGGACCTTGTTGGTCGCAAACTTGGAATGAAGGGTGGCGCTGTCATCTTGTCGTTGTTGGATGAGATGGATGTGATGGAAGCCAAGATTGCGAAGCACCCAGAACTTGCGTTGTCCGCAGCTGAGTTGAAGAAGGCCATTGCTGCGGTTCGTGAAACAACAAACTGGTTCTTCGCAAACGCAACGAATCAAGTTGCAGTGCTGTCGGGTGCAACGCCATACCTTCGTCAATTGTCCACACTTGTTGGTGGCTACGTGATGGCAAAGTCAGCACACATTGCAGTTCATGCAGAAATGCCAGAAAACGAGAAGTTGGCCAAAATCAATACTGCGCGTTTCTTCTGCGAACAGTTGTTACCAGGAGTTCACGGCCTGAGTGGCGCAGTGATGGGCGACGACAATCTGTTGATGTCGTTCAGCGAAGAAGCTCTCGCGCTGTAGTTATAAGTCAATGGCATGGGCGCGTAATGCGTCCATGTCGCAAAACTCTGCGGCAAGAGCATGTGTGCTACGCAACTTCACGCGCGGTGCACGACCTGCTTCGAACGCTTCTTGCCATCGCGGTGCGCAGAGACACCATTGGTCGCCGGCTTTTAATCCTGGAAATCCATATTGCGGCATTGGGGTTGACAAGTCATTGCCGGCAGCTTTTGAGAATTCCAGAAACTCATCGGTCATCACGGCGCACACGGCATGAACACCTGTGTCGTCGCCACCTACTTCACAACAACCCGTGCGATAGAAGCCAGTCATGGGGGACGTGCAGCACGTCTGCAGTAATTCGCCGAGCACGTTGAGTTGATCTGTTTGTGTAAAGCCGTCCATGGGCGACACGCTACCCGTCACAATTGTCGGCGATAGTCAACAAGTAGCCTGAGAGGGCATGTCTGATTCGCCCCGCTACCGCTTTGCTCCGTCTCCCACCGGTTTCTTCCACGTGGGTGGCGCACGCACTGCGTTGTACAACTGGGCGCTCACACTTCGCACCGGTGGCACCTTTGTGCTACGTATTGAGGACACCGATGAGTCGCGCAACAGTCCAGAATGGACGCAAGGAATCATCGATGCATTGTCATGGCTGGGTATTGATTCCACCCACCCACAATTTGAAGGGCCTTACTTTCAAAGCGCGAATGCAGACCTACATGTTGCAGCGGCACATCGCTTGTATGAACAGGGCAACGCGTACTGGTGCGATCTCACCGCAGATCAAATTCAAGAACGCGCCAAAGCATCTGGCAAACAGGGGTACGACGGTTATTCACGCGACCGAGGCCTAGAGGCTGCGCCAGGACGCGTGCTGCGTTTCCGTGTACCGGACGGTGTCACCGTTGTGAATGACTTGGTGCGTGGTCGCGTTGAGTTCTCTAATGACACCATCGAAGATTTTGTGTTGTTGCGTGGCAATGGAACCCCGATGTTTCTCCTCGCCAACGTCGTTGATGATATTGAAATGAAAATCTCAACGGTTGTTCGTGCCGAAGAACACTTACCAAACACTCCAAAGCAGCAATTGATTTGGGATGCATTGGGTCAGGCACCACCGGTGTGGGCACATGTTCCTGTTCTTGTGAACGAACAGCGCAAGAAACTATCTAAGCGACGTGACAAGGTGGCGCTAGAGCAGTACCGCGAAGAAGGAATTCTTCCGGATGCCATGGTGAATTACTTGATGACTCTTGGATGGGCACCTGCAGGGGACGAGGAGATCGTTCCGTGGCAGCGCATTGTTGATGAGTTCCGACTGGAAGATGTCAATCATTCGCCAGCGTTTTTTGATATCAAAAAGCTGAGTGCGTTCAATGGCGACTACATCCGGGCGATGTCCCTCGATGATTTTGTGTCTGCCTGTGGTCCCTATTTGCAGAATGCCCCATGGCCCGCTGATCGCTTTAATGCCGATGTGTTTGCCAAAGTTGCGCCGTTAGTACAAACGCGCGTGGTCACATTGTCGGAAGTGTCAGACATGATTGATTTCATTTTCTTGACAGATCCAGTCATTGATGAAGGAGCGTGGTCAAAGACAATGACTGCAGAGTTTGCTGCCGATGTGTTGCGGGACTTTGGCGATGCCTTATCAACATGTGAATGGAATCATGACGCGTTGAAGAATGTCTTGGAATCAT
>JBIIJW010000230.1:0-2882 GCA_044233525.1 Ilumatobacteraceae bacterium
ACTTCAAGACCCTTATTGAGGAAGGCCATGGTTTGGAGGCGTTCCATCACCGTGCGGGCCACGAACTCCACGCCCTCGGACGCGAAAATGATGGGGTCTGGATAGAAGGTGACCGATGTTCCGGTTTTACGCCCGCGAGCCGGGGTTGTGCCCGCCTTCGTCAATTTCTGCTTCAACTTGCCGCCGTCGGCAAATTCCATGGTGTATCGCTCGCCACCGCGGTCGATTTCCAGTTGCACCTTGGTGGACAGCGCATTCACCACGCTGACACCCACGCCGTGGAGGCCGCCGGACACCTTGTAGCCCTCGCCACCGAATTTGCCACCAGCGTGCAGAACGGTGAGCACCACTTCAGCTGCACTTTTGCCCTTGTGGGGACCAGATGGGTACGGGTCGACAGGAATACCGCGTCCGTTGTCGTCGACGCGGCAGCCGCCATCGTCTAACAAGGTGATTCCAACACGGTCACAAAACCCAGCCATGGCTTCGTCGATGGAGTTGTCAACAACTTCCCAAATGAGGTGGTGAAGACCAGCGAGGCCTGTTGACCCGATGTACATACCGGGGCGTTTACGAACGGGGTCGAGTCCTTCGAGAACCTGAATGTCTTTAGCGCCGTAGTCAGCAGACGGGTTCTTAGCGGGAGTCTTTTTAGATGAAGACATTGCGTAGACATCCTAACAATTGGACGCCCTCGTTATCGGGAACGTCGTACTTTGATGTTGAGAGAATCGACTTCATCTCCGATGTGGTCTTTCAATGTGGACAGCAATTGCGCTTCGAGGAACTTCAATTGTGTTGCCCACGCGGGATCATCTACTTCAACGGTGAGCACTCTTTTTTCGAGGCGCTTTGGTGTGACATGTTCGGCAACCGAATCTCCAACAATATTGGGCCAATGAGAAAACAAGCCCATTGCCTTTGACTCATCGCTGACTTTCATGCCGCGTAAGACGCGGGCCAAAACTTCGCTGAGGGGTTTCGGCGGTTTGCCCTCGGGAAGATCATCGACTGTCATCGTGCGTCATCGCTATCAAAGACGTCTGTCACAACAGTGCCGTGAGAGATGTGGATGATGGAATCGGGGTGCGCTGCGGCTGGCAAAACCTGAGCAGTTGTTATCAACACTTGCCCTGGTGGCATGTGGCGAAGCAGTGATTCACATCTCTGCGGATCAAGCTCTGACAACACGTCGTCCAAAACCAACAATGGGGTCGTGCCCACTACCTCTGTCACAAGACGATGAATCGCCAGTTTCATTGCCAGCGCAAGTGTGCGGCACTCCCCTTGTGAGGCATGCGTTTTTGCCGGCATTCCTTTAATGAAGAACTGAACATCGTCGCGATGCGGACCAACGGTGGATATTCCGCGACGAATGTCTTCGCTGCGCGCGTTTGCCAAAGCTGTTGCGAGGCCCATTCGCCGCCACTCTGGTTCGTACACCAATTCCACTGCCGTGGGTTCGTTGGCTAGTTGTTCGTATGCCTCTCGCACAAGCGGAGTGAGGCGAGCCACCACCTTGGCGCGCGCTTCTCCTAAATACGAACCCTTCTCAACAAATTGTGCATCCCAGACATCGAGGGTCATTTCAATTTCTTCAGTGAGCCGGCCATTTGATTGCTTCAACAACACATTGCGTTGGCGAATAATGCGATCAACGTCGGAGCGGACAGAATCGTTTCGTGTTGCAAGCGCAACCAGTGCATCGTCCAGCATGTCGCGCCTAGTTTCGGGGCCCTTATAGACAAGTTCTAGATCGGTTGGCGCAAACACTGTTGTGCGAACAACGCCCAATAAATCCTTGACGCGCGCGAGTTTTTGTTTATTCACAAGAACTCGATTGCGGCCGGCGCGATTGATTTCTGCTTCCACCAAAATTTCTCGGCCGTCATCATGAACAATGTCAGCGCGAATGTATGCACTGTCTGCTCCCGTTCGCACAAGTGCATCATTCGCAACACCACGAAAACTCTGAAGAGTAGACAAATAACTCATCGCTTCAGCCAAGGATGTTTTTCCTTGTGCGTTTTTTCCGATGATTGCTGTGACGCCTTCGTTTAACTCAATGATTGCGTGTCGGTAGACACGAAAGTCTGTGAGTTCAATACGGCGAATCACGTCACAGACGTTGTGGCATCAAGAGATACAAGTAATCGTCATTGCCGACGGGCTTAATGATGGCCGGCTTATGCGGGACACTGGTAGAGACTGCAACTTCTTCACCACCGCATGCATCAACGCCATCTGCAAGGAACTCAGAGTTGAACGCAACCGTGATGTCTTCGCCCGTGAACTTAGCGTCAAGATCTTCAACGCTTGTTGAGCCATCTGTGAGCGTGACCGTCAGGCGCACACCTTCGTTGCTCATACGCATACGAACTGGTGTCATGTCTGATGCAAGCACTCGGCTGCGACGAAGTGCGGCCAGTAGTTCTTCACGATTAACAATTGCCTCGTTGGTGTTGTTCTTCGGAATGATGTTCATGTACGGCGGATACTCAGCATTAATGAGTTTTGTTGCCAGCGTCATTGTTTGTGACTGGAACGTTGCATCGAAGTCGTTGAATCGAATAATGATCTCGTCGGAGATGTCGAGAAGGCGTTGCAGTTCGGCAAACGCTTGCTTCGGAATCAAAAACGTGTCGCTAGAGAGGCCACTTGTTCCGGGAACATCCCGCATTGCTAGGCGATAACCGTCTGTTGCAACCAAACGCAAACCGTTCTCTGTTGATGTCATCATGACGGCGGACAAATGAAGTTTGTGTGTTTCGTTGCTTGCTGCAAGAACAACTTGTTCAAGAGCTGCTTTCAAAACCGATGAAGACAACGTGACCGGCTCACCAGTTGGTGCTGGTGTTCGCGGAAACTCAATTGCATTCATT
>JBIIJW010000027.1:0-11601 GCA_044233525.1 Ilumatobacteraceae bacterium
ACGACGGCCATGCAAATCTTTGCCCTTGCCATGAACACCGTTGGCAGCTCTGCGGTGTGGATGGTCTCGAAAAGCTAGAAGAGAGGCAACATTGCGATCTGCAATCAACCAGACATCGCCACCTTTGCCGCCGTCACCACCGTTTGGTCCACCAAATGCAACGGGGCCCTCACGGCGGAAACTAACGCAGCCTGCTCCGCCATCTCCACCACGCACATTCAGTTGGGCTTCATCGACGAACACACTCATAGGGACTGTCCAAGGCTACGGCCAATCGCTCCCCCAGAAGCGACACACCACTCACCTATCGTGGGAGACATGGATGACACCCCCACCACAGATCGAAATGACACGTGGGTCTCCACCATGCATGGCAACACCTCGTCTGCCATCACCGTGGCTCATGCCGATTCATGGGCGGGCATTGGCACCACAAACATCGCCGACCGCGCATCACGAGAAGCAACAGAAGATTCGGCCATGGCTCCATTGGCAACTCGAGCCGTTGGTCCGGGAAATCGCGCTGTCCCCGAAGACGACGACCCCTTTCGCACCTGTTTCGAACGAGACCGCGACCGAATTCTTCATGCATCTTCATTTCGTCGACTGGCCGGAAAAACGCAGGTGTTTGTTTTCCCCGACGACCACCAACGAACTCGCCTCACACATGCACTAGAGGTTGCACAAGTAGCGGTCTCCGTCGCCAGGGTGCTGCGACTCAATGTTGCTCTCACCGAAGCAATTGCTTTAGGTCACGATTGTGGTCACGGCCCAGGTGGCCACGCGAGTGAAGACGCACTATCTCCCTACATCGAAGACGGGTACGACCATGCCGTGTGGGGTGCCGATGTCGTGCTTCAACCTTTGAACCTGTGTCTCGAAACTTTGGATGGAATTCGTAACCACAGTTGGTCGCGCCCTGCACCGTCAACACCAGAAGCAGAAATTGTTAGCTGGGCCGACCGCATTGCATATGTGTGTCACGACTTCGAAGATGCGGTGTACGCAGGAGTTGTTACACCAAACGATCTGCCAGACATTGTTCGTCAACGTTGTGGAACCACACGACGTGAACAACTCAGTGCATTCATCACCGCCATGATTGCTGCCACAGCAGAAACAGGTGGCATTGGCATGGTGCCAGAAGTTGCCGAGGCGTTAGCTACATTTCGTCGTTTCAACTACGACACCATTTACCATCGACCCGAGTCACGTGTGCAGGCCCAAAGCGTGATTGATATGTTGCGACCGCTTGTCGAGCACTACATCGCACATCCCATGCTGCTCGCCTCATGGCACGATGCACCATTCGATGCTCATTCCGTCACCGCAGCACGGGAAGCCGTTAACTACGTCGGCGGTATGACAGATCGATTCGCCTGCAAACAAGCAGTTGAACTACTGGATTACCCCGTGCACAAACTCCCCCAAGGCATCGACACACTTTTGGCTGGTTAACACCAGAAAAGCAAAAAGCGCACCTTTCGGTGCGCCTTTCACAGAAGTTCTTTACCTATTGCTTATTCAGCAGGAACCACGTCCACAATCTTGCGGCCGCGGCGCTCACCAAACTTCACGCTTCCGTCTGCCAAAGCAAACAAGGTGTCGTCTTTTCCGATTCCAACGTTCTTACCAGGATGTGTCTTGGTTCCGCGCTGGCGGATGATGATGGTTCCTGCCGTAATGACAGTGCCATCGAAAACTTTTACGCCGAGGCGTTGTGCATTTGAGTCGCGACCGTTTCTTGTGGAGCCGCCGCCCTTTGTCTTTGACATTCTTGATCAGCCTTTCGCGATGGATGTGATCTCAACAACTGAGTACTTCTGACGATGCCCAAAACGACGACGCTGGTTCGTGCGGCGCTTATAGGTAAAACCGTCAATCTTTGGTCCCTTTGCGGTTCCGAGAACGCGACCCTTAACAGATGCGCCCTTCAACTGGTCGGGGGTGGACAAAATTGTGGAACCGTCAACGACGAGGATTGGTGTGAGAGAAACCTCTGCACCATCTTCGACATGAAGAAGCTCAAGCTGGACCTGCTGGCCCTGCGATACCTTCTCTTGCTTTCCACCGGATGCGATCACTGCGTACATAGCGGTTTCCTACCCTATCTGCCTTTCTGGGCCACTGACACGGGGCATGGCCATTGTTTTCATGGATTTTGGGGCCACTCGCACTAGTCGAGGAGGCCGAAATCCACCTTCATGCCACGTCCCGAACACTCGGGACACTCTCCAGCAAATGCCGTGATGAGACCTTCGCCGATGCGTTTGCGGGTCATTTCCACCAAGCCAAGCTCGGAGATGTCGAACACTTGGGTTCTTGTTTTGTCTCTCGAGAGAGCCTGACGGAACGACTCCACCACTTTCTTACGGTTGTCCTTCACTTCCATATCGATGAAGTCAATGACGATGATGCCACCAATATCCCGAAGACGTAACTGGTGAGCCACTTCTTGTGCAGCTTCCAAGTTGTTTTGGAACACCGTTTGCTCAAGGTTCGATGTACCGACGTTTTTGCCGGTGTTCACGTCGATCACGGTCAGTGCCTCGGTGTGCTCGATGATGAGCGAGCCCCCAGAAGGCAGCCACACTTTACGGTCGAGCGCCTTATGTAACTGTTCGTGAACATGCTGAGTCTCGAACAAGGACAAAGGCTCGGCATCCCGATCGAAGAACTCCACGCGGTCGGCCAACTCGGGATTGAACGCTTGGATGTAACTGCGCACGTCTTCATAGAGTCGACGGTCGTCGATCATGACGCCGCGATAGTCAGCATTGAACTCTTCGCGAATGACACGCACTGCAAGTTCAGGCTCGCGATACAACAGTTGTGGACCAGTAGCGGCCTTGGCGGCTTCTTCGATGGCGGACCACTCATCGAGTAGTCGCGTCATGTCTGCGGTGAGCTCATGTTCTGTGGCATGTTCTGCTGCCGTTCGCACAATGACACCGTGCTCGGCAGGCTTGACACGATCGAGAATGTTGCGCAAGCGGCGGCGTTCTGAATCTTCCAGTCGCTTGGAAATGCCATAGGTCTTCGAGTTTGGAATAAGCACAACGAATCGACCTGGAATAGATACTTCCTGCGTGAGACGTGCACCCTTTGCACCGATGGGGTTCTTCGTGACTTGGCACAAGATCATCTGGCGTGAGCGCAAGATGTGCTCGATACGTGCAGTGTCTTTCGTGTCGACATCTTCACCGTCGAACTGCACGTCTCCTCGATACAGAACTGCGTTCTTCGGGGTTGCAATGTCGACAAAGGCAGCTTCCATACCAGGAAGAACGTTTTGTACTCGACCCATGTAGATGTTGCCGTGAATTTGTCCGATGTCGTCGGCGGGACGACTCACGTAATGCTCGATAAGGGACCTGCCCTCCATCACTGCAACTTGAGTCACTCCGTCTCGCACCTGCACACACATGAGGTAACGACCAACGGGGCGACCATTGCGTTCACGACCGCGGCGACGCTCGATGATGTCGGCATCGTTTTGGGCCGTGTCGCGACCACCGCCTTGGCCTCCTGAGCGCGACCGGCTGCGACCACCGCGACGGCGCTTCTTCTTCGCCGCGTCACCAGATTTCTCTTGAGCCGCCGGAGCAACCGGTGCTGGTGCAGGACGTGTGTCGCCAATTTGTGGTTTACGCGGCGGACCAGAGGCGGCCGACGGAACGCGAGTTGGTGCACCCGTGGATTCAGAGGCCTCGTCTGATTGACCTGGCTTTCGACGATTTTTCCCTCCGCGTGACCCGCGACGGCGTTTCTTCGGCCCCGCGGAACCCTCGGGGCGCTGTGCCCTGTCGTGAGAATTTGTTGTGTTATCGGCTGCCATATTTTCGGCAGAACCGTTGCTATCCATGAACTTTTCCTCTCTCACGTCGCGCAAAATGCGCGCCATGAGTCCCTTTGGCAGCCACGACGGGCGCCACGGGACCATTTCGGCCTTTGTTTAGGATACCCGCCCGCCCTAGCGGAAACGGCGCATGTGGACGCTCTGCACCAGCCCAATCATGATGGCAAAAGCAATGGTGTGAGACCCTCCATAGGACACAAAGGGCAACGGAACCCCCGAGACCGGGGTAATGCCCATCGTCATTCCGATGTTCTGGAACGCCTGCCACAGGATCATGGTGAAGACGCCGGCACAGATGAGGAAACCGAGTCGGTCTTGGGCCATCCGAGCGATGCGATACACACGCCATAACACCACACCGAACAATCCGAGAACAATGGCCCCTCCCAACATTCCGAACTGCTCACCCACCGCGGAGAACACAAAGTCGGTGGACTGCACCGGGATGAACGCGCCGTTTGTGAGTGGCCCATTCAAATAACCCTTGCCAAAGAATCCACCCGTGGCAACCGCTCGTTTTGCAAAACGCACCTGGGTCACCAACGTCTGAAGCGCGGCAGAGTCTGAGTTCTGGTTCAAGAAACCCGTAATTCGACGTAATTGGTAATCCTTCACAACGCCCGATACCACACCTGCGATGACCGAAAAAATGGAGAGCGACGTAATCAAGATGATGTATTTGATATCCGCACCGGCAACAAGCAACACACCCATGGCACAAGCAACAAATACTGATGCCGAACCAAGATCTGGCTGAATCGCAACAAGAACAACTGGAAGACCAACAATGAACAACGACTGAATGAATCGTTCGTAGCGAACAGTTTCCGCGTCGTCATCAGCCAAGAAGCCAGCAAGTAACAACAGTGTTGTTACTTTCCCGATTTCGGAGGGCTGAATTGCAATCGGGCCAAGGTCGAACGACAGTCGTGCACCACCAGTCACCGACCCAGCGACGAACAAAAGAATCAAGAGAATGATGGTGACCGCATAGAACAGTTCGGCACTTCCGCGCAGTTGGACGTAATCCATCCACATCACAACGGCCATCACGACAATCGCCATCATCACAAAAATGATTTGGCGTTCCACGAAGAAGAAGGGGTCTGCCCCTCTATTCAACAAACGTGGTCGAGTGGCGGAGTAAATCATGAACGCACCAATAATGGTGAGTGCAGCGACAGCCCCCATTAACACCCAATCAATCGTGCGCGTTGGATCGGCGAACCCTCGGCGAATGTTTCCCAACCCAGAATTAGGACGACGGGCAAAGACAGTACGTGCCATTTAGTCACGCACCGCAGAACCAGCGCCAACAAGGCATAACGGATTGGGTAATGCCTGCGGTGCAGCAACTTCAAAACTATTGGGGTCTAGTGGGTCGGACGGCACAGCTGGAGCAACTTGGATTCGCTTAATGAGTGCCGTGAACATGCACTTCACCACTGGCGCAGCTGCGCGAGATCCAAAACCGCTCTTTTCCAAATACGCAGACGCGGTGTACGGAAACTCTGGGTTCTTACTAAATGCGGCAAACGCCGATGAGTCATTCCAGGGAAGGTTCTCTGCACCCTGTGCAGTTCCTGTCTTACCAGCAAGCGGCAACGCACGCTTTGGGAATGATCGGAACAGTTTTTCTCCGGTTGTTGCGTGATAGAAGTCGGACGTGACACCAGGGCCTGTAATCACTCGCGTGAGTCCGCGGACAATTGGGTCCAAGACTTCAGGTCGCGCACCAATGTCGCGAACAATCTGTGGTGCACTGAAGTCTTGAATGATGGTTCCCTCGTCCAGGTTCACTCGATTTGAACGACCATTCGGGGTTCCGGGTGCCCAAATGGCTTTCACCACTCGCGGTCGAACAATTTTGCCGCCATTCGCGAGTGCTCCATACGCCACCGCAAGTTGCAGCGGCGACGACGACAGCAGTCCCTGACCGATGGAGAACTGCACATTGTCTCCGACGTAGTACCCTCTGCCCTCTTCCTTGGCAATGGCACCGCTTGCCGCCAAACGTTGTTTCAAGGCTCGACTCGGAACAGTTCCGATGTATTCATATGGAAGGTCAACTTCTGTTGGCGATCCGAAACCGAATAGTCGAACTTGTTCTTCGAGAACTGGGCGGTTGCCACGTTCGGTAAAGATTTCCTCACCAATCTTGTAGAAGAAAACGTCTGATGACACCGCAAGAGCTGTGACCACATTGATGCGACCGTATTTACACGGCGCACCATTGCCGCAGTTTGCATTCTTAAAGACGCATTTCACGTTCAGCTGACACCGCTCGTCCGGAATACTCGACAACTTGTAGGTGCCTTGATCTCGCAAGGTGTATTGAGTGCCGTTAGGAAGTTGTCCGGTGTTTAACGCTGCGTATGCAACAAATGGTTTGAAAGTAGAGCCCAGGTTGTAGCGACCAGAGATGGCACGATTCACCAAGATGGACATGTCGGGATCGTCCGATTTCGGAAACAATTGACCAAACTTTTCAGAGCTGATTCCGGCATTGAACCAACGATTATCAAAGTTTGGATAACTGGCCATCGCTTTAATCTCGCCCGTGTCGTGATTCAACAACACGCTTGATCCAGCAGGCGCTTTGTAATACGTAACTTCTGGATATCGGGGGTCTGGCTCGCCGAACAGCAAAACGGTTGGTGCTTCTGTTCGGCGGCGCATCATGAGTTTTTGTTGAAGTGCTTGTTCCGTGAATTGCTGTAGCTCAAGGTCGATAGTGAGCTGAATGTCATTGCCTGGAATGGCCTCTTTGCGTTCCAACTGGCGCAGAAAACGACCTCGAGAATCAACTTCGTACTTCACATAACCAGGAGTGCCACGCAAGATCGCTTCATAGGTTTGCTCCACACCAAACTGACCAACTCTGGCGTCGGGGTCATACCCCAAATTACGGAAATAGCTCTCGGACTTCTCTCCTGCAGGAATGGCTCCAAGAAAACCGATGACATGACTGGCGACAGGCGCAAATGGATACTCGCGTCGCCACTCTTCGCGCACGTCGACCCCCGGATAGTCCTCGCTACGTTCGCGAATGTAAACCGCTAAGTCTTCCGAGACGTCTTCCTTTAAGGGAAGTGGTTGAAGTTGGTCGTATCGCTTTGATTGAAATCGATCTTCGAGCTGCGTCACCGACATATTCAGTGCGCCAGAAAGTCGATTCCACATCTGTTGTCGTGCCAGAGGTTTGGCAATGACTGCACGTTCAATCGTGAGGGTGAGAATTCGCTCATTATCGGCAACAATTCGCCCTTTGAGATCAAAAATTCGGCCACGTTCGGGAGAGATCTTGATGGTTCGGGTACGAACTTCGCGCACCTTGACTTCAAGCGCAGGTGCGTCTATTGCCTGCAAGAACCACAACCGAACAGTAAGCAGTCCAAAAAGTGTGCTGGCAACAATCACCAACACCGTCACGCGGGAAACAGTACGACCGCCAGCCATCTATCGCTCCGGCGCAGGATCTCGAAGGGCCCAGCGGCACACCATCTCGACAGGGACACTAAAGATTCCGTTAAAGACAGCAACAACAAGTGCAACAACAAAAATCTGAAGAGTCAACACACCCTCTGCGCCGGTCACTGTAAAAGCGATAGGCAAGAGGATCATTCCGATCGCACTGGCGCCGCTTGCCACCAAACTGCGGGACCACCACGTTGATTCATGAACAAATGAATGCGCGAATCCAGCCAAGTAAGCCACCAATGCAAATACTGCAGCACACAAACCGAGCGGTGTCGACAAAACAAAGTCGTACAGCAGCCCAACAATGAAACCGGCAACTGCCCCAGTTGTAGAACCTTTGGCCAATCCACAAGAGGCGGCGAGAAGAAGCATGACTTGAAGGCACACATTGAATGGACGCATCTCATTGAACAACGTTGTCTGCAACGACAAGAACAACAACCCAACAAGAACCAATCGCGTGTACTTGTTTTCTGCAAACTGAAGTAGCGCGTCCATTACGGCTCCGTCGGACGTTCGGTAATGGGCTGATACAACAACACGCGAACAAAATTGAGATTGCTGAGATCTGCAGACAACTTCACTTCAAGAATTGGTCCGAGCGTCCCTGTTCGTCGGAGAACCTTACTGATTGTTCCCACCACAATGTCTGGTGGTGCGAGCGATGTTGCGCCACCAGCGGTGATGACGGGCGAACCGATTGCAACAGCCCCGAAGCGAGGTTGATTTTCTACAAATCGAACAACTGGTGTCTTCGTCAAACCTCTTCCTTCCAAAGCGCCTGTTTCACGAAGAGGAAGGTCTGCGCCAGGAGGAACCGTGATCTGCGTGTTCGTGTTCTGACCCGGTTGATTGGGTCCTGCTGTACCAGTGGGCGACGTGATGCCGGGCGCAATCGTTGTGGCAGTGACGGGAATGGTGGACCCAGGCGTAAAACCTTTAATTGTTGATGTTGTGGTTCTCGGAACTGTTGTGGTGGTCGTCGTTGTTGTGGTGGTCGTTGTGGCCTCTACTGGAGCACCGGGCACAGTTGTTGTAGTTGTAGTGGGTGGCGTATTCACAACTTTGACAGACAGCGAATACGCAGGATCTGTTAACAGCATGACAACAGCGCGCTTGTTGTACACGTTGGTGATCTTTCCAATCATTCCTGCTGCATTGAGAACTGGCATACCGACACGAATTCCACACTCGCTTCCGCGATTGATTTCAACTGTTTGAGAGAAATTGGATGGCGACTGCCCAACAACTTGTGCCGTGCAAGAAGAGATGCCCGCCAAAGTTGGAAGACCATTCAAAGCGAGAAGTTCCTGCGCTTCACGGACTGTGGCGATTGCTGCAATGTTTGCACCTTGGCCGTACGCAACTAAATCGCGAAGTCGTCGATTCTCTTCAACAACGTCGTTGTAGTGCGTAATACCATGCCATGTGTTCTGGATTGGTCGAGTGACAACACGTGTTGCGCTTTCAATTGGTCGAAATAGAGTTCCGAACAACGAACGAGAACCGGTGACAACAGAACTTCCACGTAAGTCAAGTGTGATGAGTAAAACAGACGTCAGCGTGAGCAGCAAGATTGCTCTGCGCCGTGTAAAGGTTGAACCCATCACGGAGATACGTCTACGACTGGTCGAGTCCCGGTGAGGACATCATTCCGCGCATTGCTTCAATGTTTTCAAGTGCACGACCTGAACCAATGGCAACGGCATACAACGGATCTGGTGCGACATAACAAGGCATTCCAGTTTCATGGTGAATGCGCTGAGTGAGACCAGTGAGAAGCGCCCCACCACCAGACAGGTAAATGCCTCGATCCATGATGTCGGCGGCCAATTCTGGTGGCGTTCTGTCAAGAGTTGACTTCACAGCGTCAATCATTGCAGCAACTGGTTCTGAGATGGCGTCGCGCACTTGATCTGAAGTGATTTCAATGGTTCTTGGCAATCCGGTGACCGTATCGCGTCCGCCAACATCGGCTGTGAGCTCTTGAGACAGGGGCCAGGCGGACGCCATTTGTATTTTGATTTCTTCGGCAGTGTTGACACCAATGTCCAAGCTGAATTCAGTTCGCACATACGCAACGATTGCTTCATCAAGTTCGTCGCCAGCAACACGAACACTTTGGGCCACAACGATTCCACCAAGCGAGATGACGGCTACTTCAGTGGTACCACCACCGATGTCGACAATCATGTTTCCGCTTGGTTCATGCACGGGAAGATCGGCACCGATAGCAGCCGCCATTGGTTCCTCAATAATGTGCACGGGGCGACGAGCACCTGCATATTCCGCCGCATCTTGCACTGCACGTTGCTCAACTCCTGTGATACCGGAAGGCACACAGATGACCATGCGTGGCTTACTCCAACGACTGGTGGTAATTCGCTGAATGAAATAGCGCAACATCTTTTCGCACACATCAAAGTCGGCAATGACTCCGTCTTTCAACGGGCGAATGACTTCAATGTTTTTCGGAGTTCGGCCAAGCATGCGCTTTGCTTCCCAACCGACTGCAACGGGACGACCATCGCGCATATCAATTGCAACAACCGATGGTTCGTTCAACACGATGCCTTGCCCGCGGACGTAGACAAGCGTGTTCGCTGTTCCAAGGTCGATGGCAATATCACGACCGATTGCCAACGGGTTATTGCGACTCATGAGTAACTCTCCCCGACCACCTGGCGAACCAAGCGGTCTGTGGAAATGGTAACGACCCTCGCCTTAGAGAGCGGGGAAGAAGATTCCAAGCTCGCGGGCTGCCGATTCAGCCGAATCACTGCCATGCACCAGGTTTTCAGTAAACAAAGTTCCAAAGTCGCCACGAATGGTTCCTGGAGCCGACTTTGCTGGGTTTGTGGCACCCATCATGGTGCGCACAATTTCCCAAGTGTCTTCTGGTCCTTCAACAGCGAGAGCCACCACCGGCCCGCGCGCCATGAACTGGACGAGTTCGCCGTAGAAGCCTTTGCCAACATGCTCTTCGTAATGACGCTCCAAAATGGCGGCGTCAAGAGTGCGAAGTTCCATTGCGACAAGCCGAAGTCCTTTGTTTTCAAAACGAGAAAGGATGGCGCCGACAAGGCCACGTTCGACAGCATCTGGCTTCAGGAGGACGAGGGTGCGATTTGACATCCTGTCAGGCTACGGGCTGGGGGCTCAATAGGGCCTTGATTGGCTGGAATCCCTTTACGGAAGCACTTTGCGCAAATGTGAACGGGCGCTGCCCACCACATACAGCGAACCTGCGATCAAGATCGCGTCATCACCCGTGGCATCTGCAAGTGCCAGGTCACAGGCCTTTTCCACGGTGTCGACAGCCTGAACATTGGCGCAACCCATTTCAAGTGCGACGGTTGCAATCTCGCGAGCGGTCCGGGCTCGAGGCGATGGTGCGGTGCAACACACCACCATCTCAAATTCGTCGGCCTTCAGAGCAGACAACGTATCGGTGAGGTCTCGTCCACCAAGCGCACCAACAACGAGGATGCGCCGTCCGTGAGGATCGAAGTCGTCGAAGAAAACGCTTGAGCACACATCGGCTCCAGCCGGGTTATGTGCACCATCCAAAATGACAAGTGGTTGATGCCCAACAACTTCAAATCGCCCGGGCATCGTGACTGTTGAAAGACCTTCCATCAAGGTGTCGCGGTCTAATGCTCCTCCGAAGAACGCTTCGACGGCAGCAATCGCGACAGCAGCGTTGTCTCCTTGATGCCATCCATGGAGTGGCAAGAACAAATCGACATAGTCAGCGTGGCTTGTGCGCACGTGGAGAGAACGTCCACCGAGTGCGAGATGATTTTCAATCACATCGAAATGCTCTCGCCTAAATGCAATGTCTGCATGAGGCTCCTGCAGGAAAATGCCTCGCAATGATTCGCGAGTCTCTCCGATAATGGCGACACCTTCAGCCTTAATGATGCCCGCTTTCTCGCGAGCAATATGTTCCAGCGTGGGGCCCGCAAACTCGGTGTGATCTAGCGCGATATTCGTTACGACGGATACGTCTGGCGACACAACGTTTGTTGCATCCCATCGACCCAACATTCCCACTTCAATGACCGCAACTTCAACGGCGTCATCAGAAAACCAACGAAATGCCGCTGCGGTGACAATCTCGAAATACGTTGGCCGCACACCAGAGATTCCCTCTGCATTCGCTATGGCCGCCACTGATTCTGCGAAATCGTCGTCATGGATGGGTTCACCATTCACAAGAATTCGCTCACGCACGCTCTCAAGATGTGGGCTGCAGTACG
>JBIIJW010000232.1:0-2863 GCA_044233525.1 Ilumatobacteraceae bacterium
GCGATGGGCAAGAACCTCAAACTGCAACTGTCCAACTGCGGCCAAGATGGGATCTGCGTCTCCCATGTCGGGGTCGCGCAGCACTTGCACCACGCCCTCTTCATCAAGTTGTTGCAGGCCGCGACGAAACTGTTTGAACTTTGATGAATCAAGTGGGCGAGCAGTAGCAAACACTTCAGGTGAGAAACGGGGGAGTGCAGGGAAAGACACTGTTTTGCCAGCATGCAACGTGTCGCCAATTTGTAATCCAGATGTGTTGACAAGGCCGATGACATCGCCGGGGTATGCCTCTTCAATTGTTTCGCGTTCAGAACCAAACGCAGTGGTGGCGTATTTAGTTCCGACGGCTTTAGCGGTGCGCGAACAGTCAACGTCCATGCCGCGCTCGAACTTTCCACTACAGATTCGTGCGAAAGCAATGCGGTCGCGATGGTTGGGGTCCATGTTTGCCTGAATCTTGAAAATGAAAGCGGCGAAGTCGGCATCGAGCGGCCGCATCTCGCCATCAACATCGGCACGCGGTGACGGCGCAGGGGCTAAGTCAACAATGGCATCCAAAATCATTTGCACGCCAAAGTTCGTTAATGCAGATCCCACGAACACAGGTGTGCTTTCGCCCGCCAAAAAACTGTCAATGTCGACGTCTGCACCAATGGCGTCAAGAAGCCCAATGCCATCGAGAGCTTGTTGCCATGCGGCACCTTCTTCTTCGGCGGCAATCGCGGGATCCACAATTTCCTCTGGCGCAATTGATGCGCCTCGTGCAACACGAGTGAAGCGGATGAATTGTCCTGTACGCCTATCAATCACACCACGGAAATCACCGGATTGACCAACAGGCCATGTTGCTGGTGTTGGTCGTAAACCAATTTGTTGTTCCACTTCATCCAGCAGTTCCAACGGGTCTCGACCAGGGCGGTCATATTTATTAAAGAATGTGATGACGGGCAAGTTCTGCGAGCGACACACTTCAAACAACTTCAGCGTTTGCGGTTCAATACCTTTCGCAACGTCCAGCACCATGATGACTGCATCAACAGCGGACAACACGCGGTAGGTATCTTCGGAAAAGTCGCGGTGACCCGGAGTATCCAGCAAATTGAACACACAGTCGCGATAGGGAAACTGCAGCACAGTGGATGAAATTGAGATGCCACGTTGGCGTTCCATTTCCATCCAGTCTGAGGTGGCGGCGCGTCGATCGCCACGAGCTTTCACTGCGCCACCAGTTTGAATGGCTCCCGCATAGAGAAGGAACTTCTCAGTGAGCGTGGTTTTGCCTGCGTCGGGGTGGGAGATGATGGCAAACGTGCGCCGCGCAACGGCTTCGGCCAGTATTTCCCCGCTTTCAGACATTCATTCAGCCTACGGTCAGGACGGCCTCGTCCCTGTTGCGCCGTAAAGGTGACCGCGGGGCGGTGAGTAGTGTTTCGGCATGTCTTCTCCCACACGTTCTGCCCGGGTGGAAGCCCTTCTCGACCAGATGACGTTGGACGAACAGGTCACACTTCTTGCTGGGGCCAACATGTGGAACACCATTCCGAATGAGCGCCTCGAGATTCCAAAGATGCGCGTCAGCGATGGGCCCGCGGGTGTGCGTGGAAGTCGTTTTGATGGACCCAAATCAATGAACGTTCCGTGTGGCACGGCGATTGCTGCAACATGGAACCCCGCATTAGTGCGCGAGTTGGGTGAGTTGTTGGGGCGCGAGATGCATTCAAAAGGTGCAAGCGTTCACTTGGCTCCCACTGTCAACTTGCATCGCACGCCGGTTGGTGGGCGCAACTTTGAATGCATGAGTGAAGACCCGTTGCTGACTGCAGTCATGGCAGTGGAGTATGTAAAAGGTGTGCAGTCGTACGGAGTCGCCAGTTGTATCAAGCACTTTGTTGGTAACGACACTGAGTTTGAACGAATGACCATTGATTCCCAAATTGACGAACGCACTCTGCGAGAGATGTACTTAATTCCATTTGAGCGCGCGGTACGAGATGCTGATGTGATGTCAGTGATGACGGCATACAACCGACTGAACGGCCCTTACGCTGCCGACTCAACATGGCTACTGCAAGATGTGTTGCGAAATGAATGGGGCTTTGACGGAGTGGTCATTAGTGACTGGTTCGGTATGCACTCAACAGTTGAAGCAGCAAATGCTGGGCTCGATCTTGAGATGCCAGGGCCAACTCGTCACCGCGGTCAGCAATTGGTGGATGCGGTTCAACGTGGAGACGTCAGTGCAGACACCATTCGTGATCGTGCACGAAACATTTTGAATGTCATGGAGCGAACTGGCGCACTAGATACACAACCAGGCACCGAGTATTTCCGTGACGATGTTGATGACTTCGCATTAATTCGACGCGCAGGTGCAGAGTGCATGGTGCTGTTGAAGAATTCAGACAGCGTGTTGCCAATAGCCATGGATGGCATGTCGTCTATTGCACTTATTGGACCGAATGCTGCACAAGGCCGCATTATGGGTGGTGGTAGTGCATTCGTTAATGCGCCACACGTGTCACATCCGATATCGGCATTTGAATCTCGCTTTCCTTCGCTTGATATCCGCCATGCACCCGGGTGCAACATCAATAAGAAGTTGCCTGAGTTAGATCAGCGCTTCCTTGACAATGTTGTTGCTGAATTTTTTGATGCGCCAGAAAAATTAGATGCCGGCGCGCCAGCAGATAAGACGGACACCACGGGAACCTTCCGCATTATGTGGTTTGGAGACCCATTGGGTCGTCGCGGCGCAGGTCACGATTTTGCTGCGCGATTCACGATGGGGTTCACCCCCGATGTCTCAGGTGAGTGGCAGTTCGGTGTGGAGTCCGTTGGGTTGGTCAACATCTCATTGGATGGA
>JBIIJW010000234.1:0-2846 GCA_044233525.1 Ilumatobacteraceae bacterium
TGGGGAACTCACTGTGGTGGCGTCCGATGTTGGACTTCGTTATGTGATGTTCGAGAACGATGCTCATCCCAAGTCGTTCGCAAACATGAATGTTGTTGACGATGCGAAACACAACGTTGTTGCAACTGCTGTCGAACAGTTGAACGAATACATCCACGGGGACCGTATCTCTTTCGATCTGCCGTTAGATCTTGTGGGCACTGAGTTTCAAGTGCAGGCCTGGCGCGCACTTGCGGCTATTCCATTCGGGTCGACGGCGTCGTATGCCCAACAAGCAGCATCAATTGGGCGTCCCACTGCAACTCGCGCTATCGGGGCGGCAAATGGTCGCAATCCAGTTGTGGTCGTGTTGCCATGTCATCGGGTGATTGGTGCAGACGGCTCTCTCACTGGTTTCGGTGGAGGCTTGCCCGTGAAGAAGTGGTTGTTGCAACACGAGTCTGACGTGTTGTCTCATCGAGCCACCGCTCGCGCCTAGGGTACTCACATGGCTCTTGCGTCCTCTGTTCTTGCTGTTGTGCTCATTGTGCTGTGCGCACTTTCTGCGTTAATGGACTTTGTTCGTCTGCCGCAGATTGTTCAAACAATGAGCCGTTTGAAGATTCCTGCGAAAGCGCTGCCTGTGTTGGGCGCAATCAAATTGGTGCTGTGTCTGGGATTGGCAATTGGCTTTAACAACATCCGCATTGGGCAACTAGCAGGCATTGGCTTGTGTATTTACTTTGCCGTTGCAACAACAACACACACACGCGTGAGAGATCCGTGGAAGGACACACTTCCCGCATTCACGCACTTAGTGTTGTCTGTTCTTTATGTGCTGGTGATGTTCGCTCGATAAAGAATGAAGCGGACGCTAACTCTTTAACTTTTCCCACTCGGAATCATCAAGGCCGAGTTTCTTGTAGCGCTTTGAAATCCACAACGGGACTTCAATGGGTTTTCCTTGTTCAATGTCGCGCACCATGTCGCCATGTTCGTCCCACATATGGCACGTATTGAGGTTCATCGCGTACGAGCGGCGGCGCATCTCCGGTGTCATTTCGTCGCGGGACATGGGCTTCATTCCCTCGCTGGTGGTGGCACGCATTGACCAGATGCTTTGGATTGCAACTGGTGCCATGGCGGAGAGCAGTGCGCCGATGTGAGTGCATCCACGTGGACCGCCAAAGAGTTCTTTCACTTTCGCATTGAAACCACGTGCAATAGAGAGCCCCACCAACTTGTCGTAAGCGGGTTCAATATCGGTGCAGTGAGTGTGTGGCCGTTCATGGAAGGTTGCTGATGCTTTTTCAATAACGAGATCTGGAAACTTCAATTCCAAATCCACCACCATGTGGTGCACCCACAGCACTTCTGGGTCGTGCGCCACGTAAAGACCAGCGGGCTTCTCGTCAACAACAACACCACGCAGCAAGAACCGATCCTCAGAAAGTTTGTAAGCACGAACCTCGTATCGACGAGTGTGAATCAGCGAACTGCCGTCGGGTGCGGGAGGAAAAGGATCGGGAAAAGACACGGGCTCTACTGTGGCAGAGACGCAACTAGTGAGGCGAACTGAGTGAATTGGTTGGCTCGTCAGGCAGACTTAATGCGTGACCACTTTGAAAGACGCTCTGAAGACCGATCTCACTGCCGCCATGAAGTCAGGCAATGAGTTGGCGAAATCCACCCTACGAATGGCTCTATCCGCAATTTCAAATGCTGAAGTTGCAGGAAACGAGGCCATCGAGCTCTCAGATGACCAAATCATCAAGGTCTTGCAGGCTGAATCAAAGAAGCGGGCGGAATCTGCCGAGTTATACGAACAAGCTGGCCGTACCGACGCTGCAGCCAAAGAGCGTGCAGAGGCCGACATTCTTGCTACTTATCTTCCTGCGGCAATGTCAGTTGATGAATTGGCGTCCGTCGTTGCCGAAGAAGTGCAAAAAGCAGCGGCGGCGGGGAACAGTGGCATGAAGGCCATGGGATCAGTTGTTAAGGCCGTGCGTGAACGTGTGGGTTCTTCTGCAGATGGTTCTCAAATTGCAGACCTTGTGAAGTCTGCACTTGCATAATGTCAACACCTGGGCCACAACTACAACCATTGTCGTTGCAGATGCAGCGGCTGTCCGATGCCTTGCGGCGCGCGATGAAATCGATGTATCACGTTCATCCGTCACACGACGATGAACGTATTGCCGAACTTGCTGAATCGTTAGCGAGTGAACTTGACGCTGCAAGCACACTTGGTCTTGGACAAGAGTCTGCAATTCGGTACACGCGTAGTCCGTTAAGCGGTGAGATGAATCCCATTGCCCCACCGGTGACGTACGAATACGGCGAGATGAGCATCACGGCTCACGCTCGATTTCACGAGGGATATCAGGGCCCACCCGCGTGTGTTCATGGGGGAATTGTGGCGGCGTTGCTCGATGATGCTTTGGGTCGCACCCGTCACCTAACGGGCCGCAATTGCGTCACGGGAAGTCTCGATATTTCCTATAAGCGTCCAACTCCGTTGAATGCAGACCTTGTTGTTGAAGCACGCATTGATGAGATCCATGAACGAAAGTTCGTGGTCACGGGGGAAATTCTTCACGAAGGAGAAATCACAGCCTCGGCGAAAGCCGTCTTTGTCTTCTTAAACGATGAAAAATTCAATGCACTCGTTTCTGATGCACGAGATGCCTCACGGAAATAGCACACTATAGAGACATCATCATCTGGCAAGTTTGGGGGACACCATGTCAAATGAACTCATTCTCGATTCGCTGCAACGTCGTATGCGTGCACTGTTCTCGTTGTATGAAGACGCAACATCAACAATGACGCTTGAGCAAGTGAATCATCGCGAGAAGGCCCGTGTG
>JBIIJW010000235.1:0-2831 GCA_044233525.1 Ilumatobacteraceae bacterium
GGGCCTTGGCGTCGACGATCACGAACTTCGCGCAAAAGTTGGCGACAAAGTCAACTGGTTCCGCCGCTAATTCATTGACTACTGGAGACACGTCATGTTGTTAACTGAAATTGATCACATTGCAATCGCAGTTCGTGATCTTGAAGCCGCAATCAAGTATTACCAAGATGCATTTGGTGCAACGGTTGACCACCGCGAAGTGGTGGAATCCGACGGTGTAGAAGAAGCATTGTTGAAAGTTGCAGAGAGCTACATTCAGCTGCTGACACCGACCACGCCTGATTCACCAGTGGCAAAAGCCATTGAAAAGCGCGGCGAAGGTTTGCATCACATTGGTTACCGAGTAAACGATTGTGCAGAAGCATTGGCCGCAATGATTGCTGCTGGCGCAACTCCAATCGACAAGGCTCCTCGTCCAGGTTCACGCGGCACAACAGTTGCGTTTATGCACCCCAAGGGCAGCTTCGGCACATTGATTGAACTAGTTCAGGAATAAAAACGTCTGCGCAAGCTGCGTGGACAATTTCTGTAACTTTCGTTAGACACACCAAATGACAAATGCGGTGTGGGCAGTTATTGCTGTTATGTATGGCTATTGGGCGTGTGTGCGGGCTCGATCTGATGTTCAACGGCAACGTCTCATTGGAACAGTCTTTGGCGAAGCACATGTGACTGAACATCGATTGACACTTGTTGTCGTTCCGTTGATGTGTGGCGGTGTTGTTGCCATATTTGCGACTCACCATTCTTCTGGAACTTTGATTGCGGCATGTGTGGCGTGTGTAGCAACCGGACTTCGAGTGTCGCTTGTTGATATTGATACCCACAGCATTCCGCGTCACGTCATGGTGAAGTCCGGCGGCGTTCTCTTGGCACTCGTCACAGTGGCATCTTGGACGGCGAATAGTGTCTCTCTCTCGGCGGTGTTGTTAGGTGGTGCGCTGTCGTGGACATTCATGCGAATGGTTGAACTGCTGTCCCGTGGAGACATTGGGCATGCGGATGTGGTGTTGTCTGGTTATCTGGGGCTTTTCGTTGGTGCAATTGGTCTTCAGTTAGTCCCTCTTGCCATTTTTGCGTCCTTCTTCTTTGCTGGATTAGTCGCTGTGGTCATGATTGCCACAAAACGTATGACGCGTCGCTCTCATCTTCCATTTGGCCCGTTCTTGGTTTCGGGCATGGTGCTCGCAGTTCTACGATGAGTGAAAGAACTGAAGGAGTTGTCATGGCGGAGTTCACAGGAATGGTTGCGATTGTGACCGGATCATCAAGCGGCATCGGTGAGCGCATTGCGCAACGGTTGTCAGAACTTGGTGCATCGGTTGTTGTTAATTCTGCAAGCAGTGTGGAGGCAGGACAAAAGGTTGCTGACGCTCTTCCGGGCGAATCTCTCTACGTGCAGGCAGACATCAGCGATAAAGCACAGTGTGAGAATCTCATTAACGAGACAATCAAGCGTTTTGGAAAACTTGATCTATTGGTGAACAATGCCGGTTGGACAACGTTGATTCCACACGGTGACCTCGATGCACTCACAGACGAAATCTTTATGAAGACATTTGAAGTGAATGTCTTTGGAACCTGGTTCCTCACAAAGGCCGCGATGCCTCATCTTCGTCAATCGTCAGATGGGCATGTTGTCAGCATCACGTCTGTTGCCGGTGTACGCCCAATGGGTTCTTCCATTGCATACTCAATGACAAAAGCAGCACTGAATCACATGACGAAGTTGATGGCAAAGAGCCACGGGCCAGTTCGATTTAACGCCGTTGCACCAGGACTAGTTGAAACACCGTGGACCAAAGACTGGGCCAGTCAACACGCTGGTATCGCAATGATTAACCCCATCAAGCGCTCAGCAACTCCAGATGATTGTGCTGAAGCAACACTTGCTTTGGTGCGCAACAAGTACGTCACTGGGGAAGTGTTCGTTATTGACGGTGGACTAACGCAAGTTAGTTAACGGCCGCGGAATGGCTGAATGCCATTCGCAGGAACAACACCAAGTCGACCACGTTGATAATCGTCGAACGCTTGTTGTAGTTCTGCTCGCGTGTTCATGACGAATGGGCCGTACTGCTCCACTGGTTCACCAATAGGCTCTCCGCCCAACAAGATGACATCAAACGGTTCGTTGGCGTTGGCTTCAATGGTGATGACATCACCAGTACCAAACACCACCGCTTGACCATTGTTGAAGGCATGTCGCTCTGTCCCGACAAAACCGGAACCCTTTAATCCGTATGCCAATGCGTTGAATGCTGGATTCCACGGAAGAACCATTCGTGATCCAGGCGACAATGTTGCGTGCGCCATCACGATGGGTGAGTGAGTGGAGCCGGGTCCTTTGGTGTCGCCAAGATCTCCAGCAATGAGTCGAATCAATGTGCCGGCATCTGACGTTGTGAGAAGTGGTACTAGCCCGGCTTCAAGGTTCTGGTATGCAGGCGAGATCATCTTCTTGCGCGATGGCAGGTTGACCCACAATTGCAAGCCATGAAACAGGCCGCCCTGAATGACAAGACTTTCTGGTGGCGTTTCAATGTGCAGAATTCCTCCGCCTGCTGTCATCCACTGTGTGTCGCCGTCTTGAATGACTCCACCGCCACCATGTGAGTCTTGATGAATGAATGCGCCATCCATGATGTATGTGACGGTTTCAAAACCACGATGTGGATGCCAGTCCGTGCCACGCGGTTCGTAAGGGCCGTAGTTCACTTCACCCATTTGGTCCATCATGATGAATGGGTCGAGGGCGGCCTTTGAAATTCCAGCAAATGCGCGACGCACGGGGAATCCTTCGCCTTCAAAGCCTTGTGGAGCAGTGGAGA
>JBIIJW010000236.1:0-2826 GCA_044233525.1 Ilumatobacteraceae bacterium
ATGGCCTGCTTTTGGTGGACGAATGGGAATGATGATTTGCAATGATCGTCGTTGGCCAGAGTCCTATCGAGAGATGGGGCTTCAAGGCGTGGAAATGATTCTGTGTGGCTACAACACGCCCATTCATTACGTTCCAGATCCAAGTCAAGACATTCTTCAAGGATTTCACAATGCCCTTGTCATGCAGTCGGGTGCGTACCAAAACGGCACGTGGGTGGTTGGAGTGGCCAAAGCTGGTGTCGAAGAAGGTGTTGATTCGCTTGGTCAAAGCATGATTGTGGCACCATCTGGACAAATAGTTGCGCAAACCCTCACCACAGACGATGAACTCATCACGGCGCGTTGCGACCTTGATTGGTGCAAGCGTTACACGGGAACATTGTTCGACTTTGACAAATATCGTCGACCAGAGGTGTACACACGTATCACAACACAGCGCGGAGCGATCATCAGCTGATATGTCGTTCACCACTCCAGGTCTCGTTTGTGGCCATCACCACCTGTACTCATCTCTTGCGCGCGGGATGCCAGCTCCCCCGTCGGTTTCCCGTTCTTTCATTGAGGTACTCGAAAACATTTGGTGGCGCCTTGACGCGCAACTCGATTTAGACATCATCTATTGGTCGGCAGCACTTGGCGCCGCAGAAGCTCTGTTGTCTGGAACAACAGCAATCATCGATCATCATGAAAGTCCCTCAGCAATTGATGGCTCGCTCGATGCCATTGCCGCAGGGTGTGATGCAGTCGGTGTACGCCATATTCTCAGTTATGGGGTCACCGATCGCTGGAACAAAGGAACCATGGTGTCCACCGTCGCACCGTCGACACCCATGACAGACGATGCTCGACGAGGCTTAGAAGAGAACGAGCGTTATTTACAGAGTGGACGTCGAGCTCTTGTTGGCGTTCATGCCGCATTTACATGTGGTGACGAAACGCTTGAAGCGGCCGCAGATCTCGCAAAGAGATTCAACACTGGTGTACACATTCATGTTGCTGAAGGTCCCGATGACGCTAACGCTGGAGACCGATTAAGAGATCTCGCCACCGATGAATGGCTTCTCGTGCATGCGGTGCATCTCAATGGTGAGCTCCCAGGAACAATCGCCCACAACCCGCGCTCCAATATGAACAACGCGGTTGGTTATGCGTCGCCCGCAGAGCGCAACAACAGAGTCATCCTGGGAACCGATGGCATAGGTGCCGACATGTTGGAAGAGTTTCGGTTGGCGTATGTCCGACATCGCGAGTCGGACCTCACTGCATCACCTGAGACGGCTTGGTCGTGGCTACACAACGGAACCCATTTCTTTCCGGAAGTCAAGAATGACGAAGTTCATTGGTCGTATGACGAATCAGACAGCTCATGGCATGTCGCATTTACCCCAGGCATTAGGGCGACCGATGTATTCATCAACGGTGAACAACATGTATCAAACGGCGTCCCCCTGAAGTTTGACCTCAACGAGATTCGTTCAAAAGCAGCAGAGGCAGCACAACGCCTTCACGAAAGGTTGTAACAATGACCATTCTTCTTCCCAAGAGCCTGGCTGAAGCAACAGCAATGTTGGCCGACGACACATCGGCCACTCTTCTCACCGGTGGGACCGACTTAATGGTGGAGATTAACTTCAATCATCGGAAACCAGAATCGGTCATTGCTCTTCGCCATGTTGAAGAGCTCCAGTCGTGGAGCATCAACGAAAAAGAAGGCACCGTTTTCATTGGCGCGTCGGTTCCCTACAAAACAATGGAGACGGGGGCGCTTGCATCAGCAGTACCTGCATTGGCACAGGCGGCCCGAACCGTTGGTTCACCCCAGATCCGAGCCGCGGGCTCTATCGGCGGAAATCTAGGTACTTGCTCCCCAGCTGGCGACTCTTTGCCAGTCCTGTCTGCTTTAGACGCAATCGTTCATTTGTCTTCTACCACTGGAAGTCGAAGCGTTCAGTTCAACGATTTCATGGTTGGCCCCAAACGAAATTCTCGTTTACCAGGAGAAATCATCACGGGCGTCACTCTCCCAGTCTGTAATGGTCGACAGGGGTACGCCAAGGTTGGCGTTCGAAACGCAATGGTGATTTCTGTGGCATCTGCATGTTTTGCCCTTCAGAACGGCACAGCACGTATTGCGCTTGGAAGTGTTGGTCCTGTCATCATCCGATGTGTAGAGGCCGAGGCTTATCTGAATTCACTTCTTGCTAGTGGAACAGAGCTCAATAACGACATTGCGACTGAGTTTGGGCGAATTGTCTCTAGCGAATCTCGACCGATTGACGACCACCGATCCACTGCTGCGTACCGACGGCACGCGGTCGGGGTTCTTGCACAGCGTCTAGTTCTGAGAGGAGAACTGTCATGAATTCACATGAAATCTATTCTTTGAAGGTCAACGGCGTAGAGCACCAAGTAAAAGATGCATGGATCGGTGAAAGTCTTTTGTACGTCTTGCGTGAACGACTGGGTTTGCCTGGCGCTAAGGGTGCATGCGAACAAGGTGAATGCGGTAGCTGCACAGTGTTTCTCAACGGTGAATCTGTGTGTAGCTGTCTTGTGCTTGCGGCAAGTGCAGTTGAATGCGAGATCGCCACAGTTGAGGGATTGAAGAGTGATGGTTCGCTCACCGATGTTCAGGAGGCCTTCATTGCCGAAGGAGCCGTGCAGTGCGGTTTTTGCACTCCCGGATTAGTGATGGCAGTGCATCATCTACTCGATGAGAATCCAGATCCATCAGAACATGAAGTAAAGGAAGCTCTGTCGGGGAACATTTGTCGATGCACCGGATACGGACGCATTTTCGCGGCTGTGGATGCTGTTGTGTCTATG
>JBIIJW010000237.1:0-2819 GCA_044233525.1 Ilumatobacteraceae bacterium
GCGCTCGGCGTTGTTGGTGAATCTTCTCACGGAAGACAATTTGCCGTGGTACACACGGACAATCTCGCGAATGTTTGGCGGTGAGTCCGCGTGGGGAGTGTGGGCACAACGTTGGACCGCCGAAGAGGGTCGACACGCAATTGTGATGCGTGATTACATCACAGTCAGTGGTCTTGTTGAGCCGCGTGAACTTGAAGACGGGCGTATGGCGCAGGTCAGCAGTGCCATTGTTCCAGAGCCTGAAAGTGCTGCAGACGGAATGTGTTACGTAGCTGTGCAAGAACTGGCAACCCGCATTTCGCACCGCAATACCGGAACCATGCTGGACAAGACTGGTTACGACGTGATGATGAAGTTGTCGACTGACGAAAACCGTCATCATTTGTTTTATCGAGACATGGTCAGCAAGTTGTTGGAGTTGAATCCTTCTCTTGCTGTGGAAGCGCTAGAGCGACAAATCGTCAACTTTGCAATGCCCGGTGTTGGCATTCCAGGTTTTGCCGAACATTCAAAGGCCATCGCACAAGCGGGCATCTATGACTTCGCAATTCACCACGAAAAGATCATTGTTCCGTTGGTGCTACGTCAATGGGCTATCGACAAGGTGGAGGGTTTGAATGCGTCCGCAGAGAAGGCGCGCGAGAACCTCATGCGACATATTGAGCGTGTTGGCAAGGTAGCCAAACGCCAAGCAGACCGTCGTGCAGCAGCACTAGACGCCGCTGCAGCAATTGCCTAAAGACTCGGGAACTGAATTCGTAGTTCGCGCTTCAGGGCTTTCCCTGATGCGTTACGAGGGATCACATCGATGAAGCGAACTGCAGTTGGCATTTTGAAGCGGGCCAACTTGCCTTCGCAGTGGGCCAACACGGCTGCCTCGTCCAATGCCGGATCTTTCTTCACAACAACTGCAAGGGGTGTCTCGCCCCACTTTTCATGTGGCACGCCAATGACAGCGACGTCTGCAACTCCGGGATTGCCCAAGATGACGTTTTCAAGTTCAGCTGGATAGATGTTTTCTCCACCGGAGATGACCATGTCTTTCAATCGGTCTTGAATCCAGATGAAACCTTCTGCGTCGCGTGTGGCAACGTCACCACTGTAAAACCAGCCGTCACGGATGGCTTCGGCTGTTGCATCAGGACGGTTCCAGTAGCCCGTCATGATGTGTCCGCCTCGGATGATGACTTCACCTGGTTCGTCAACGTCACACTCGGTACCGTCAGGGCGAACCAACTTCACATCGGTGTGGAAGAACGCTTTCCCGGTTGAACCTGCCTTGCGCAGTGCGTCTTCGGGTGTTGTTAAGCAAGCTGGTCCGCAGGTTTCGGTAAGCCCGTATACCTGGTGAATTTCGATGCCCATACCTGCATATGCCTCAATGAGTGCCTTCGGTACTGGTGCAGCACCGCTGAGGAACCAACGAAGGGTGCTGTGATCATGTGTGGCGGGGTCGTACACCATGCGGCATGCACCAAGCATGGCGGGCACTAACAACGCATTATTAATCTTTTCGTCTCGTACTAGTTCCCAAATCTTGACGGGATCGAACATTCTCATCAACACATGCGCAAGACCGCGGTATGCGGTGGTGATGGCTGGTGTCAACGCGCCAACGTGGAACAACGGCATGGGGTTGAGGTAGCGGTCGCCAATGCAGAAGTCACTGGTGGCGTTCAAGGTAACGAGAGCATCCATCTGGGTGCTGTGCGTATGCATGACTCCCTTTGGCAAGCCTGTGGTTCCAGAGGTGTACATGATGTACAGCATGTCGTCATCCCAAGCCGTGATTTCAGGCTCGGTTGTTGGAGACGGATTGACAATCTCGTCAAACCCTTTTGCGAATGCTGGTTTTGTATCTGCACTGCCGGTGTGGATCCAATGTGCAACATCTGTCTTGTTGCCACGCGACTGCAACTCGGCGACGCTGGGTAAGAACTCTTCGCTGTAGAAGAGAACGGTGCTGCCAGAATCTTTCAAGATGAATTCGAGTTCGTCTGGAACCAAGCGCCAGTTCAATGGCACCACAACGCCACCCAACTTCGCAATGGCAAAGAATGCTGTAATGAATTCGTGAGAGTTCATCATCAACAAAGCGATGCGGTCACCTTTCTTCATCAATGGTGACAATGCATTCACCACCTGGTTCGTGCGGTCGTTTAGTTCTCTGTATGTGAATCTTTTATTGGCCGAGACATCGAACAACGCTTCGTTGTCTGGGTTCATGTGAGCACGCTTGCTGAGGATGGCACCAATGTTTGATTGCATGTCCAAAATCTAGGACAAATTCAGTACCCGACGAAACGTGAGATTGATTCGAGGAAGTGTGAGGTGAGTTTCTTTAGGTATGCGGTGCTGCCAACACGATTGGCTGAGACCCGACATCACCAAGAGTGACCCATGGGGGAGAAGAACTTTCACCACTTCGCCCGTTTCGTTATGTCGAAAATCAAAACGTCGCTCGGCTCCGAGACTGATGGACGCAATAGTGGGCTCTGGCCCGTTCACTATTTCATTGTCTGCATGCCAGCCCAGATGGTCGTTTCCGTCTCGATAAAGGTTCACAAGCACCCCATTAAAAGGGGTCTCAGTGATGACGGCACATTGTTCGGCCAACTTGCGCAGGAGGGGAGACATGGGGTGTGGCACTCGCTCCACCCCAGAATATGCGTAGGTCGCGTCGTCCGAGTGCCAGGTGGATTGCCGGGGCTCGGTCACGATGTTGCCGAACATTGCCAATTGAGGCTGTTCCCACGGCGTTGATGCCAGTAGCTCCTGAAATGCAGAGTCAGCAGAGCCAGCATCAAGAAATTCAGGAT
>JBIIJW010000028.1:0-11346 GCA_044233525.1 Ilumatobacteraceae bacterium
AATGAAGTCTGATGCAGGCGATGTTTGTGTCACAGGGATTCCAATGTTGCCTGCTATCTCAACCGAGTGTCCTGCGGCTTTCAAGATGTTGGTAATCAAGGTTGATGTTGTGCTTTTTCCTTTCGTGCCAGTAACACCGATGATGCGGCGAGGATCTTGGTCTGCGAGCCACAGCGGCAGCAGGCTTGAAGACGCGACACCAACGAGTTCGTTTCGGTATCTCGATACCCCAGGCGAGCGAACAACAAAATCAGGATTCCATTCCACCATTGCACTGGGGTGAATGACCGCCGATCCGAATTTTTCAGCGAGCGCAATTGATCCGGCGTCGGTCTCTGGTTGATCCGATACGAATGTCACCGAACACGCTTGCTCAACAAGAATGCGCGCGGCCTCGGTCCCTTCGCGTCCTCCGCCCCAAACAAGAACGCGCATGTTTCGAATTTCCGAGAGCTTCATGCTGGCTCGCTTAGGAATGAGTCAATCTCGTCTTTGAATGCACCGCTAAACCATTCAGATGAATCATCTTGCGGTTGTTGCAATTGTTGGGATGCAACTTCGCGACTGGCTTGTACAACGCAGTGTTGTGACCATTCCGCGGACGCGATGAGTCGCAGCATTGAGTCTCTCGCTTCATCAACATCGGCTACACATTCAAATGGTTTCATGTCGTCTGACATGAGGTCGTGAAAACCGTCGACTTGTGAGATGTCATCTAGTAGATCTTGACCAAAGATGTTTTTCATCTGTGGCGGAGAAAGAAACGGTGCCAGTGAGAGAAACATGCCGCGACATTTCGGACATTGACAACACCAGCCATCACTTCTGCGGGATGGATCACGCAACATTGCTTGATTGCAGCTCATGAAGAGAGAGTGCAATTGCGAGCATTTTGTTGCAAAGGCGCGCGAGATTGCACGATCAGAAGCGTCGCGAAGAACGGACGTATATGGCACGAACACTCCGGCCATATCCACGGCAGCGAAGAGTGCATGTTCAAACTGCGCGGACTTGCTGTATTGATGATTTATGTGAACACCGTCAACTACCCGTGTGGGACGTGAAGCAGCCTTCTCATTTGCCATCACAACACTTGTATGACCAGTGAGCTCGGCAACAATCAGAGAGATCATGGAGTTAATGGCCGTAACAGGAATATGTCCGTTCGGGGCTCCGGATTCATTCAGCGTCAGCAACAGCGGGTCAATTGTTCGTGACGCTGTGAGAAGGGGGAGAGACAATTGTTCGGCCACGCGCTTCGCGTAGGGGTGTTCACCGATGGTGAACAAAGTGGGATTCAAATGTTTCAGTGCGCTTGCGACGACGCACGAGTCTCGACCAGCACCGAATGGAATGAGTGGTGATCCTGGGCCCGTGCGTGCTTCAGACGTGAAATCTTCGCCGCGCGGTTCGTCGTTGATGACGAACGTCGAGGTCAACGGGAGGCCGTTATGGAAGGCGAATTCACGCATTCCCTCGTCGTAGACCTGGTGCACCAGTTCGTATCCGGCTTCGGAGATGTCAAGTTGAGGAAATATCACTGTGGCTGGTGCGACGGCCTTTGCATAGCTCACCCCAGCGATGATGGCGAGAAGATCAAGAAGGCGTGCTACCGATTCTGTGGCGTCAACATCAACGGGGAAGCGAACTTGCTCCGCGAAAGAAAATTCACCACTGCGATATCGGAGAGTGATGTCGGGGCCCGCAGCCGACCAACCATCGATGATGAATTCAGATGTCATTCGGGCTCTCCACATCAACAGCCTAAATGGAGTGAACACTCTCTTGGGGGTGCCTTGTGACAATCATCACTTTTGAGCAATGATGTGGAGCATGATTCACCATTACTTGGCAGCCCGTGCAGAACTAGATGCTCCTGGTTCGATGTTTGCAACTACAACGGCCACAGTGCGAGGCGTTCCGGTGAAAGTGTTTGCTGCGGCGCCACCAAGCATGCGAATGCTCTGGGAGCTAAGTGCAGGGTATGCCGACAACGAGTATCTCGTGTACGAAGACGAGCGTTACACCTACGCGGAAATCCACCGACAAGTCCGCATTCTTGCGCACTACTTGCAGTCACAGGGTGTTACGCGTGGTACTCGCGTTGCAGTCTCTATGCGCAACTATCCAGAGTGGGTAATTAGTTACTGGGCAACAGTGTCTCTTGGTGCAGCACTCGTTGGAATGAATGCATGGTGGACATCTTCCGAAATGGAGTTCGCGCTATCTGATAGCGAACCAACAGTGTTGATTGTTGACGGCGAACGCCTTGCTCGTTTCGCTGAGATCGAGAACGCTGCACCAGTGCACCTTGTTGTCACTCGTCATGATGGACCACTCCCAGCTGGCGCAGTGCAATGGTCGTCTGCATTATCGGCTGCCGATCCTGGTGTGTTGCCAGAAGCAGAGATCGACACAGACGACGATGCAACCATTTTTTATACATCGGGAACAACCGGCTTTCCGAAGGGTGCACAGTTAACAAATCGTGGCTCTGTCGCAAACGTCATGAACATTGCTGCGATGACATCGGCGGTCGCACTGGCCGAACAGAAAGCAGTAGAAGCTGGCGACGTGGAAGCGCCGTCAACACCGCCGTTGACTGGCACCAGCGTCATCTTTGCGCCCACACCACTGTTTCACGTCACTGCGTGTAACTGTTTGCTTCATCCAGCAACGTTGACGGGTGCAAAAGTCGTGATGATGTACAAGTGGGATGCGGGTCGTGCGCTTGAACTGATTGAGCGCGAGAAAGTGACCACATTCTCTGGTGTCCCAACCATGGGACGCGAGTTGTTGCTACATCCAGATTGGGCAACTCGTGACACATCGTCACTGCAGTCCATGGGCGGTGGAGGTTCGGCAATTCAGCCTGACTTGGTAGAGAAGATTGCGACCGCATTGAAAGGCGGCCAGCCCAGCACCGGCTACGGCATGACCGAGACATGCGGAATCATCACCGCGAACTCTGCACGCTTCTACGTTGATCGTCCAGAAAGTTGTGGGCCATTGGTTCCTACGCTTGAAGGCAAACTTGTCGACGAAGATGGAAACGATTTGCCACAAGATCCAAACACGGTGGGAATCCTGTGCGTTCGAGGCGCAATCACGATTGCCGGTTATCTCAATCGTCCCGAAGCGACTGCCGAGACCATTAAGGATGGTTGGCTCAACACAGGTGACGTTGCCCGAATCGATGCAGATGGATTTGTATACATCGTTGACCGTGCAAAGGACATGGTGATTCGTGGCGGCGAAAACGTGTACTGCTCCGAAGTTGAGTCAGCCATCTATAAGCATCCAGCAATTGCAGAAGCCGCTGTCTTCGGTATTCCTGACGAACGTTTAGGGGAAGAAGTAGGTGCAGCCCTGTTGCTTCGTCCCGGAATGTCGCTGACACAAGAAGAACTCAGCAGCTTCTTGGCTCAATCAATTGCAAAACACAAGATTCCGTCACGTGTCTGGTTCCGTACCGAACCAATTCCGCGTAATGCAACTGGAAAGTTCTTGAAGCGCGAACTTCGTAAAGAACTCGTCGGCGAGTAGGCCGGCTACTTCGGCGCCATCTTCTCGAGCATTGCACCCATTTGGCGATGGACTGCGTTGATGGCCTGTAATGGTCGGAACATCACTTTGAACTCAATGATGTGCCCTGCATCGTTGCAGGTAATGATGTCGACGCCATTTGCGTACTTGCCTTCAACAGTCGTTTCAAACTCGAGCACCGCTGTGTTGCCAGACATCACTTCTTTCACATAGCGGAATTTGCCATCTCTGTCCGTCGATGCTGGTGTCTCGGATTTTTTGTCGCCGGGCAAAGTCTGGCTTGCGGCCATGAGGTACATCTTTGTGATTTCTTTGCCCACTTGCGGAGTGAACACGATGGGGGAATAGAACACGCAGTCCTCTGCCAGCAGGGAGTCCAGGCCGCCCTCTAGTTGTCCGCGCATGTACAAATGCCATTTCTGTACGACTTGCTCAATCATGACGACCTCCTCGTTGCGCAAACCTTAGGCGGGGGAGGTGGAATTTCATGGAGTGGCGGGTCAAGGGTTGGGGATAACCTTGGCATCCTTATGCCAAGCCTGCCCACCGCCGCCTTTTCCATCACGCTTGACTGCCAGCTCGACAACGTGCCTGGTGCGTTGGGGCATCTCTGCACCGCCATCGGCGACGCCGGGGGCAACATCGGAGCTCTCGATGGTTTTGATGTCCGTGGGCCAGTTCTTCGACGCAACCTCGTTGTTCATTGTCGTGACGAAGCGCATCAATTGCAGGTTGTTGAAGCAGTGAAAAATTGCCCCGGAATTACCTTGATGGATTGGTGGGACCGAACATTCCGCATGCATGAGTCTGGAAAGATTCATGTGCTCTCAACGGCGCCAGTGAACGACAAAGACGACCTTTCCATGGCGTATACGCCAGGCGTGGCGCGCGTGTGTACCGCAATTGAGAATGATCCAGCTTTGTCACACCGCTACACCATTCGTAAGAACACAGTTGCCATCGTGAGCAACGGAACTGCGGTACTTGGTCTTGGAGACATCGGCCCAGAAGGTGCAATGCCGGTGATGGAAGGGAAAGCACTGTTGTTCAAAGAGTTCGGTGGAGTAGATGGTTTCCCCATCTGTATCAACGCACGGACCGCAGACGAAGTTGTCGACTTTGTACAACGAATCGCGCCAACCTTTGGCGGTATCAACTTGGAAGACATTGCGGCGCCCGAGTGTTTTGAAATTGAGGAGCGTCTGCGTGCAAGCCTCGACATCCCCGTCTTCCACGACGATCAGCACGGAACTGCTGTGGTGGCGCTTGCTGCATTGTGGAACTCATTGAAGATCACCGGCAAGAAGATGGAAGATCTGTCCGTTGTCATTGCTGGCGTCGGTGCTGCAGGTGTCGCAATTGGAAAAATCTTGTTGAACGCTGGTGTTGGCGAAGTAATTGGCTGCGACCGAGTTGGTGCCATTTACTCTGGTCGTGGTGAAATGAACTCCGCCAAAGTGTGGTTTGCAGAGCACACCAATCAATCACGCAAGATGGGCACCATCAGCGACGTCATGAAAGGTGCTGACGTGTTCTTGGGAGTGAGCGGCCCAGACCTCATCACTGCTGCAGATGTTCGATCAATGGCAAAAGATCCCATTGTGTTCGCCATGGCCAATCCAAACCCAGAAATTCGCCCAGAACAGTGCGATGGTTTGGCTGCAGTCATGGCCACCGGTCGAAGCGACTATCCAAACCAGATCAACAATGTTCTGGCATTCCCTGGAATTTTCCGAGGTGCGCTCGATGCGCACGCCACTGACATCACAGAGGGCATGAAGCTCGCCGCAGCAGTCGCCATTGCAGAATCGGTGACAGATTCTCAGTTGTCGCCTGGTTTTGTTGTTCCGTCTGTGTTTGATCGTTCCATTGTTGAACGTGTTGCACCTGCAGTTGCAGCAGCTGCAGTGAAAGACGGCGTCATCCGCAAGATCTAGAGAAAGAAAAAGCCCGCCACATTTCTGTGACGGGCTTTTGCTTTCTGTACGGTTTTACTTCACGTCGAAGCGATCCAAGTTCATAACTTTGGTCCATGCCTTCACGAAATCGCGAGCAAACTTTTCGCGATTGTCGTGCTGTGCGTAAACCTCGGCGATTGCTCGCAATTGTGAGTTGGATCCAAAGATGAGATCGTTTCGGGTACCAGTCCACACCACTTTGCCAGTGGCGCGGCTGCGGCCCTCGAAGATTTCTTCTGACTTGTCGGTGGGGACCCACTCGTAGTCCATGCTGAGCACGTTGGTGAAGAAGTCGTTGGTGAGTGCACCAACTTTCTCCGTGAACACGCCGTGCCTTACCAAAGGTGTGGCCATTATTGGGTGGGCGTCTACGACGTCACCAACAGCAAGTACGTCTGGAATTCAGACACCGACCCCGTTGATCTTCCAAGCAGATTGAAGCGGAACGCTCATCCAACAGCAGAACTTCCCGACGGTGAATACAAAGTGGTCTTCTTTGTGCGAGAAACATATGCCCAGCCAGTCATGAACTTGGCAGAGATTGAAGTTCCGTTCATTGTTGACAATGACGACATGATGGATTGACGCAGGTCAATTCAATTTCTCTTCAAGACGCGCGGCAGAGCTATTGAAGACTTGGTGGAGCTGGGGGGAATCGAACCCCCGTCCATCAGGCGCTATTTACCAGTGATACAACCATTCCCGTTGTGGTGCTGACGCAACACCGTCGACGGGTCGACTACTGAGTTACCTCAGCCGCGTGCTGTCTTTCCAACATGTCAATGTTCTTTCCCATCGTCAGCGTTCTTTCCTGCCGTCATCCTTCGCTTCTGTTGCCGGGCTGCGATGAATTGGCCCCGTGCGGCATTGCTGCTCACGGTGTCTCTCTACCGATTATTAGGCGGCGAGAGCGAACTGCTCGTTGGCAATTCTGTTTTTTGCCCCGTTTAACGAATCTGAGCAATTCGGGTTGCACGTGCAAACAACGAAACTGCTGTCGAAACCTGTCAGCCCCATTGATTGGTTGTGTACGTGACAGTGTACGGCGGGGGAATGCGAAAGTAGTTCGCTATTCCATCCCTTTGCGTTGACGTCCAAGTGATCGTTGAATTTCGCGTTGCACGTCTTTCTCGGCGATCGATTGACGTTTGTCGCCCTTCTTGCGGCCACGTCCTAGTGCCAGTTCCACCTTGACGCGTCCATCAATCAACTTGAATGCAAGTGGTACTAATGAGAGTCGTTCTCGTGCAATGCGATCGTGCAGACGATTGATTTCATCGCGGTGAAGTAGAAGCTTGCGTGGACGGTCTGGGTCGTGTGCGCCAACGCCGACGGCAAATGAATATGGTGAAATGTGAACTCCGTCCAGCCACACTTCGCCGTCGAGGACGCGGGCGTATGCATCGACCAACTGCACCTGTCCGGCACGAAGGCTTTTCACTTCGCTTCCGACCAGCACAATGCCGGCTTCGAACACGTCGAGAATCTCGTAATCGTGTCGAGCCTTGCGATTGCTCGCCAGCACGGTGTTGGGTGACTTTGCCATAGGGGAGACCGAGCGTACCGCTAGCCTGCATCGCGATGTCCGAGTCCCGCGAACAGAGTCTTGTTGTCCCGAGCGACGCAGTTGCCGCCATGGGTCAACATGCCGTTTCGTGTTACCCGGAAGAGATGTGCGGGCTCTTAGTGGGCAAGCCAGGATCGAATGAAGTTGTTCGGTTTGTCCCCTGCACAAACATCGCTCATAGCGCCCTCGTGTACACCATCGACCCCAAAGAACATTTGCGTGCAGAACTTGCCGCAGAGGCGGAGGGGCTTGAGATTTTGGGGTGTGCTCACAGCCATACCCATACCGAGGCCTATCCCAGCAAGACCGACGTGGCTCAAGCTCCCGACCCCAACTGGCACTACATCATCGTCAGTCTGAAGACCGGCGAGCCCCGTCCTCGGTCGTTCCTGATTCATGGCGAAACCATCACTGAAGAGGCCATCTCCGCCATCTAAATCGGCCTTTTGGTGCAAGGGGTGACATTGTGTGTGGCGATGGTTACAATTCCGACTGGATTTATCGGGAATAGCTTCTGGGCCTAATTGGTTGCTCTGATGTGAGTTCTCGTGAAGTCACAGAGGAGAACTATGTCAATCGCGGATGTGAAAAGGAACGGAGGCTCAGTGTTCGTACTTCAGAACGCTCTCGAGCTTGTTGGCAACACACCCATGGTCGACGTCTCCCACTTGTCACCAAATCCCAAAGTTCGCATCGTGGCGAAATTGGAAAGCCAGAACCCGTTCGGGTCGGTGAAAGATCGCATCGCCAAAGCAATGATTGAAGACGCCGAGCGCACTGGTCGCCTGGTGCCTGGTCAGCGCATTGTGGAGCCATCGTCTGGAAACACGGGAATCGCTCTTGCGGCTATCGCAAAGATGAAGGGTTATCCCATCACCATTCTCATGCCAACATCGGTCAGCATCGAGCGTCGACAAATGTTGGAAGTGTTTGGTGCAGACATCATTCTCACACCTGGTGAGGAAGGGTCGAACGGTGCGGTACGTCGCGCGCAAGACTTAGCAGCGCAACACCCCGAATGGTGCTTCTTGTATCAGTACGCCAATGATGCAAACCCCCGTGCGCATTACGAAGGCACCGGCCCAGAGATTTACCGCGATTGCCCAGAAATCACTCACTTTGTTGCTGGTCTCGGCACAAGTGGAACTTTGATGGGAACAGGCAAGTATCTGAAGGAACAAAATCCAGACATCAAGATTGTTGCTGTCGAGCCACCTCTTGGTGAGCGCGTTGAAGGTTTGCGCAACTTGGATGACGGTTACATTCCGCCAGTGTTCGACAATTGGCACGGCCGCGATCTGTTGGACAGAAAGCGAGTTGTTCGTCCTCGTGAATCGCTGGAGTGGACTCGTCGCCTGGTGCAAGAATGCGGCATCTTTGCAGGCATATCTTCTGGTGCATCACTTGCTGGTGCAGCCAAAGTTGCAAGCGAGATTGACGAAGGTGTTGTTGTGTTCATCGTGTGTGACGGAGGGTGGAAGTATCTCTCCACCGGTGCATACACCGACGACCTCGATCAAGCTGAAGCAAACGCCGAGAAGATTATTTACTTCTAGTTCTTACTGTCCTGTGATGAGGACAACAAGACCAAGAACAACGACTCCTGCTGCACTGATGCGTCTTTTTGCATCTGCCTCGCCAAGATAACGGGTGCCAACGAGTGCAACGATAACAACGCTTGATTCGCGTAATGCGGTGACATACCCCACTGGCGCGCGCTGCATTGCAAGCAGCACCATCCAGTACGTGAGAACGGATGCGCTTCCAGCAAGAACGAGCTTGTGCCCATGTGTTGTTAACGCTCGCATCATGTTGCGAGTGCGGCGTTGGAGAATTCCAGCAATTGTGAGAAACACGCCAACGGCAAGAAAAAGAACGAGTGGGTACAAGTTTCCACCAGTTTCGCGCGAGCCGTATCCATCAATCACGGAATATGCACCGATGGTGACGGCGACCACTAGTCCCGCACGGACGTGTTGTGAATCTGCACGCCCCGCCAAAACATAAATGCCGGCAATCGCGATGGTGATTCCGACTGCGGATAACCACGACAACGAATCGTTGATAAACAAAACTCCCGCAATGGCGGCAAGCAAAGCACCAGTTCCGCGGGCGATCGGATATGTCACGGAGAAGTCGCCCACGTTGTATGCATGGGCAAGGGCAGCAATGTAAGCCACGTGAATTGTCGCGCTTGCGAGAACCGGCCACCATGCCAAGTGAGTGGGCCAGCCGGTAAACAACAAAATGATTCCACTGACCGTTGCACCTGCAAACATTTGGCCCCACAGCGCAATCCAACGATCACCACTTTGTTTCACCCACATGTTCCACGCCGCATGGAGAACTGCGGCGGCGAGTGCGAGAAGTGTTGCGGACAGCACGATGAGTGACGCTACGCCTGTTGGAGCCCTTCGTTGCGTATTGTTGTCGTCGCACGGTTGCCGACCTTCGGCAGAGTGGAGGAAACATCATGACTCGCCCCGACGGACGTACACCCGATCAGCTTCGACCAATGTCTTTTCATCGGGACTTCACCGAAATGTCTGCAGGGTCGGTACTTGTCACCTTTGGGCGTACGCGCGTGTTGTGTACCGCGTCAATTGACGAAGATGTCCCTCGTTGGATGAAGGGCTCCGGTAAAGGCTGGGTGACTGCCGAATACTCCATGCTTCCCGGGTCGTCTCCTGAACGAGTTGATCGTGAAGCTGCAAAGGGCAAGCAAAGCGGTCGTACCGTAGAGATTCAACGACTCATTGGGCGTTCATTGCGGGCTGCATGCGACATGCGCGCGCTAGGAGAGCGTCAAGTTGTTGTGGACTGCGATGTGTTGCAAGCAGATGGTGGAACTCGAACAGCAAGTATTTGCGGTGGCTACTTGGCATTACACGATGCGCTAACACGATTAATGCAGAACGGTTTGATTGATACTCATCCACTTCATTCTTTATGTGCCGCGATTTCGGTGGGCGTCTGTGGCGGCACTCCGGTTCTCGATCTTCCGTATGTGGAGGATTCAACAGCTGAAGTGGACATGAACGTGGTGATGCTTCGACCAGTGAATGGAGGCGAATCGCGTTTCGTTGAAGTTCAGGGAACTGCCGAAGGAATGGCATTCACGCGAGGTGAATTGGACGAACTTCTTGTATTGGCCGACGTTGGTCTCAACAAAATTTTTGACTTGCAGTCGGGCCTGTTGGCAGAAGCGCCGCCACAACGTCTTCCCGAGCGATAGCTCATGCGGTTGGTGTGTGCCAGCGCTAACCCAAAGAAAGTTGAAGAGCTTTCTCGGTTGTTGCCAGCGTGGGTACAGATGTTGCCGCGACCAGATGGGGTGGGAGATGTTGAAGAAACTGCGCCAACACTTGAAGGCAACGCAACAATTAAGGCTGTCGAGATTGCTCAGGCTGCAGGAGATTGGGCAATCTCGGACGACACTGGATTACTCGTCGATGCATTGAATGGCGACCCAGGCGTGCGAAGCGCACGATTCGCTGGAGACTCCGCAACAGATGCGGATAATCGAGCTCTTCTACTTGAACGACTGAACGGACTCGCCAACAGAAGTGCCCGCTTTAAGACGGTTCTTGCTGTGGTGCATCCATCTGGTGAGATGCATTTCGTCTCTGGTGAGTGTGTGGGAACAATCGCAGAGTCCGAACGCGGCGACAATGGATTTGGGTACGACAGCATCTTTATTCCAAACGATGGAGATGGCCGAACCTTTGCAGAGATGTCTGCTGCTGAGAAAGACGCGGTGTCTCATCGTGGTCGCGCATTGCGGAAACTTCCCGAGTTGTTGTCGCGAATTGTCGGCCTACCACCCGCGTAAATCAATCGGCCATTCAGCCAGGATTTCTCCAAATTGATTCGCAACGTACGCAACTTCATGCATCGCCATCGTGGGGTCAATATGTGACGGTGTAACGAATGCTCGATCTCCAACGACTGGTCGGGGAGTTCCGTCGTTGGGGGAGAACGTGATGTGCTCGTCAGAGCAGAACCAGACTGAATGATTGTTGATGGCGGGATTTCCGTGGTCCATGCCAAGCGACTTCAGGCCAACATCAACTACCGACCATCGATCATTCGTGGAGATCACGGTTCCTACCACCCACATGGCCTGCACGAATGGAAGGCCCAATTGCGCATATTGAGTGTCCATCAGTGCATAACTTCCTGCTTGCACTTCATTAACGGTGGTGCCAGCAAACATGTCGAATGTTCCGGTGCCTCCAGCCGACACAATGTCGCCGCCAACGTCTTCATGAGCTG
>JBIIJW010000238.1:0-2794 GCA_044233525.1 Ilumatobacteraceae bacterium
GTCGTGGTCGGCAAATACTACATGGAAAGTTGCACGAAATAGAATCGCTAGTCCGCAAAAGCAAAGGGATAGCACAGGAGAGTTCGCAACACGTAGAGCAATGAGTTACGGGGTGCAGTGGGAACGTAGAACGACAACTTCAGTGCGAACCCAAATGATTCCATTCGTTCTGCTGCTTGTGTTATCACCGATATGAAGTGTGGCTATCGCCTAGTTGACTGATTTCGGGTCGCCAACTTATGATTTCTAGATGCCGAAGTCAGTACGGGATCAGTTAGTCGGTGGGACGCGAACTTCTGTTGGTGAAGCTGAGCAGGTAGTGAAAAAAGCTCTGGACTCAGTTCCGTTGCGACGAGAGATTTACGATCTGTTCCTCGATGATGACCCGGTTGTCGCAATGAGGGCAAGCTACGTGGCGATGAAGTTAGCGGAATCTGATCCGACAACTGCGCACGAGTTCAAGAAGCTGCTGCTCAAGAATCTTTCTCACTACACGCAACAAGAGGTTCGGTGGCACGTGCCGCAGTTGTTGGTTCACATGAAACTCACTGCAGTAGAGCGACGCAAAGCCTATGAGGCCGTTATGGAGTGGTCGGAGACTGACGCAAGCAAGATTGTGGCCTACTACGGGTTGCAGGCGGCAGCGGACTTTGCACAAGTTGACCGTGCACTACTTGAAGATTTCATTCCGAGGTTACGAATGCTCGCGGCGCGAAGTCGGTCTCAAACCGTTGTAAGAAAATTGCCAAACAGTTGAAGATTGATCTCTAGAGACATACTTGTAGCAATGTGAAGATGTGTCGTCACCGACCTGCGGAACAATCTGTATTCAAAACAAGGTCTACGCGGTTTTGTTAGCTCATTTCAGCAAAATGAAACAAAACTCGTTGCCTTCTGGGTCACACATGACTTGAAAGAAGTTCGCCGGCTCCTCGTGAACAACGCCAATTCTCTTTGCGCCGATGCGAGTGCTTGACTCGACAGCTGCCTCAATGTCGGGGACATCGAGATCTAGGTGGACGCGATTCTTCACGAGTTTGGTTTCTGGAACCTTTTGAAATCCCATCATCCCAATCGCCGGAACATTCTCCAGCATCATGTAATCATCTGACGATTCTGCAAAGGGTTCGCCCCCAACAAGTTGTTGCCAAAACGAAAGCAAAGGTTGAGGATCAAGGCAGTCAATTGTTATGGCAAGTGGTCGGGCGATTGGCGACATAATCGTCAGGCTACCTAGGTGGGGAAATGGTTCTCAAACGAGCGGGGCATTGTCACCGACCCACTGCGCACATAACCAAAATCTCTTGTTGCGAAATAAGATGGGCGCATGGCGAATAGTGACGAGACAAGTCGAGTCTTGCGTGCGTATGCCAAGGCTTGGCTTGCGTCAGATCTTGAAAAAGTGTTGGCGTCGTATCACGACGACATTGAATTGCATTACATGGGAGAGAGCCCACTCGCGGGTACTCATCGCGGGCGGGATGCTGCGTTCGCTGTTCTTGGTCAGGCGTCAGTGCGAACTAATCGCAAGTTGATTGGTGTGGAAGACGTCCTTGTCGGTGAATCCCTCGGCGCGCTGATTGCAGTGGAAGATCTGGGGGAGCCGGCTCAACGTGTGCGTCGTGTACTGCTCTATCGAGTGCAAGATGAAAAACTGAGAGAGTGTTGGCTGTTTGATGAGAATCAACGGTCTATAGATGCCATGTGGTCGCAAGGAGACTGAGATGCTTGAGATGAAATCACAATGTGAGAAATGCGAAGTTGCTTTGCCCAAAGAGGGTGATGCAAACATTTGCAGTTTTGAATGCACGTTTTGTACACCGTGCAGCGAATCCATGCAGCGAATCTGCCCGAACTGTGCTGGAGAACTCGTTCGACGTCCTCCACGAACACTGTGATGACTAACCAATCGTCTGAGAGTACGCCAGCAAGTGGGCGCACCACAGTGAGACGCGGCGCCAAGCGAGCTGAGTATGGTCACGAGAACATTCTTGAGATTCTGCGAGATGGTTCTGTTGCGCATGTGGGTGTGAACACGAGTGACGGCCCACTAGTTCTGCCAATGGTCTATGGACTGACCGATGACACCATGTATTTGCATGGGGCGCTTGCGAATTCGCTGTTGAAATCAGGCGCAGATACGGATATTTGTGTGACGGTGACAATCGTTGACGGTCTTGTGTTCGCAAAAACACCCTTTAATCATTCAATGAATTATCGATCTGTTGTCGTGCGTGGCAAGGCTCGAGTTGTCAATGATGATGACGAGGTCATGCTTGCTCTTCAATTGATGACTGATCACATTGTTTCAACATGGGACACCACGAGAGACCCATCACAAAGCGAAATTCGTGCGACTCGCATCATCGCACTGCCATTGGACGAGAAGTCAGCAAAAGTGCGTGCGGGTGAAGCAATCAACGAAGAGGGGGATAAGGATCTTGCCGTGTGGTCGGGATACATCCCCATCACATCTGTTTTTGGTTCTCCAGTTTCGAACAGCGACTCTGGTGCGGAGATTCCAGGCGAAGTTCTGCGAATTGCGGGACACGATGTGCACACGAAGCGTGCTTAAGCAGGTTGCTGACGGCGTCGGCACCGACATAGAGCGCAAGCGATTAGTTAGGTGAGTCCCACCACTTGACGACCAAGCATGTCAACCAGTGCTGCAAAATGAACTCCGGGATCTGTATACACAATGTCAACATGCCCAAAGATTTCTAGGTTGATTGCACCAAATACGGCAGCCCAAGCCGACAGTCCGGCAAGCAAAGTTGTATCGGGAGCATTGACT
>JBIIJW010000239.1:0-2780 GCA_044233525.1 Ilumatobacteraceae bacterium
ACCAGTTAATGATGGCACCGTCTGCTTCACGAGCTGCCAGACGCAACATTCCTTCACGTAGCGCTGCCACCAAAATTTGTGGTTTCACCTCTGGCCGAATTCCCAGACGGAAACCATCCACATTAAATGTGTCGTACTGCTTGGCGACTTTCTCGCCGGACAATGCGTCATTCAAGAATCGAACAACGTCGCGCACTTTTTTGTATGGCTCGTCAAACGGAATGCCATTCCACTTCTGCACAATGACATTGCTTGATGAACCAATGCCGATGGCGAATCGACCTGGCGCAGCATCAGCCAACGTTGCTACGGATTGCGCGAAACAAGCTGGACTGCGGGTGTATGCGGGAACAATCGCGGTACCGAGACGCAAGCGGGGCTCCCATGCTGCAGCGAGCGCAAGAGGAGTAAAAGCATCCGCGCCATCTGCTTCAGCAGACCAGATGTCGGTATAACCCATGTCGGCCAACTCAATGAGTCGATCACGGTGCGTATTGAGATGTCCCGGCAATGGAACGGTCATTCCTGGTCGAACTGGCATGCCAGGTTGAGCCTGTGCTCCATATGCGTTCATGTGATCCCCCACTTACTTTCTGTGAATTCTTGCGATACAACTTTGACTAGCAGTTGCCATCAATGTTCCATCTTCTGCGTACATATGCACCAACCCATGTGCGAAACCTCGAGCAACAGCATGGACGCGAATGTCCAACAACACCCACGATGTCGGCACCAGGTTCACCACGCGCAAAGTGTTGTCGAGAGAATTGCCACCTGCGTGCAAACCAAGTGCTTGGCCAACACCACGCGGTACGAAGTCACCCAAGACACCAAGTGATGCAGCATCCATTCCTTCAATCACTTCAGGTAGTCGAGCCCACATCACGGCGCGCCCGTCGCTGAGGGTTCCGTCGAGATCTTTTCCGAAACGACCCTTCACCACTCGTTCTTCGATGAAGTCATGAATGGTTTCAAAGTCGCGACTGTAGTGCTCCCATTCGGGGCAATCGTCTGGAGCTGGAGCAGGCGGCGCTGTTTCAAACTGAGCAGTGATGGGAAAATCACGATCACCAAGCGCCGCATTCACGGTGATGATCTCGCGTTCACCCACATGGCCCACCACGCGTGCCTGGGTGATGGAGTTTCCTTCAACAGGAACAATGACGTCGATGTCCATCACTTCATCCGGACGGGCATACGACAAGTACTGAGCCGTGACCCAGACGACATTGCGCCCCGTCGCGCCCTCCAGAGCCGAGATTGCGGCACCTAAAGCACTTCCGCCATACAGAAAGTCGCCCCCTGTGCAGAGTTTGCGCTGTACCGGCAGGTACCAGCGAAAAGGGTTGTGGGTGCGCTGCAAACCCAAGAACGTGCGACTATCCATGACCCTTTGACCCTACTCCCATAAGGGTTTTCCCAACGGACTGAACTTGTCCCTTCTGGACTAGGTTGCCACCATGACTGACACACCATGGCAAGGCGATGCATGCTCGCTCGTTGACGAATTCCGTGCTGGACGCCGTTCCCCAACAGAAGAAATGCAAGCCACGTTGGCGGCTGTCTCTGCAAGTTCGCTGAATTCGGTGTCGTTTGTGGACACCGATGGCGCTCTGCAACGCGCGGCCGCTGCCAACATTGCGCTTCCTTTTGGTGGCATCCCACTTGGCATTAAAGAACTCGACCCAGTGAAGGGTTGGCCAGACACTGAAGCTTCGGTGCCACTCAAGGATCGAATTGCAACACAAACAAGTATCCATGTTGAACGCATCACATCTAAAGGTGGTGCAGTTGCATTCGGTCTCACTACTGCAAGCGAATTTGGTGGAGTGAACATCACCCGCACCAAGTTGAACGGCGCAACAAAGAATCCGTGGAATGAAACACGCACTCCAGGTGGATCATCGGGTGGAAGTGCAGCAGGTGTTGCGGGTGGACTCTTCACTCTTGCAACAGCGGGAGACGGTGGCGGTTCTATTCGTATTCCTGCTGGCTTCACTGGCCTTGTTGGTTTGAAGTCCACCTACGGACGTATTCCCCGCGGACCAGGCGCCTCGTATGGCAATCTCACCGTCACTGTTGGGTGCGTGTCGCGAAGTGTGCGAGACACTGCACGCTGGTTCGACACATGCAACGGCCACGACGCTCACGATCCGCTGAGTCTCCAACGTGTATCGGGCTGGGAAGATGCACTTGGCACCATTGATGTTGCTGGTTTAAAAGTTGCCATCGTGGATAACTGGGGAGGCGCTGTTGTGTCTCCTGCAATGTGGAATGTGTTGTTGGAGACAGCCGATTTCTTGGTGGCGAAAGCCGGACTGCGCCGCACTGACACTGTTGATACTTCGCTTCCGAAGATGGGTGCTGCGTGGTCGATTAGCGGCATGTTGGAAATCGCAGAAGCACTAAAAGATCACTGGCCAGCATGTGCAGATGACTTAACCCCAGAGATGCGCGCCGGACTTCAGTACACCGCGGGCCTCTACTCCGCCGAGGCACGCGCAAAGATTGAGTCTCGTCGCGCTGCAGTGAATACACGGATGGCTGAAATCTTTAACGAAGTCGACCTCGTGATCACTGCTACAAACCCAGACGTTGCATTCGATGCAGAAGGACCACTGCCCAGTGTGTTCGGTGGCATCAAAGCCGGTGCAGGCAACAATGGTCAACTCACTTTCCCCTGCAACTTGCATGGCAACCCTGGCATCTCGGTTCCTGCGGGATTTGTTGATGGGTTACCTGTTGGACTGCAAATCATCGGTCGTCATTTTTCTGAACAG
>JBIIJW010000240.1:0-2776 GCA_044233525.1 Ilumatobacteraceae bacterium
AAACCAGCCAAGCGTTCTACATCGTTCGAGTCTCGACGTTGCAACCAATCGACGTTGGCAAGTGTGTGGTCATTCCAACGAGGTCCCTGCATCTTGACTAACTGATCAACAGCAAGCCGCGCATGCTCAATGCCACACGCACGAATCTGATCTCCCTGTTCACACGGCGCCATGTCTTCGAGAACAATTGCGATGTCGCCACCGTCTGAGTGCCAATCAGCAAACCAACAATGTGGCGATCGAACGTCGATGGTGTTAACCAATTCGTTGTAAAACTTCACTTCACGCTCGTAGTTGCGCAAACTGATTCCAGTAGCACGACTTGTGGGATCAGGAGATGCCATCTTCACCACAACAGACGACGGTACGGACGTATCACTACTTGAGAGCTCATAGCGAAGATTCATTCCGACTTGACCTTCACCAATTCGCTTCGGAGAACCCGCTGTCACATCGACGCCGAACACCTCTCGCCAAAAATCGCCATCAATCGTGCTCTCGTTGTATTCGCGTTTCCCCACGACGCTTACCGTACTCTCCTCCCCGCTAGCGTTTGGAACTGATGCGTCGTCTTTTCTCCCCCCGTTGGATACTCATTCACATCGGATTATGTGCCCTCACAGTCCTTTTAGTTTTCCTTGGCTTTTGGCAACTCCAACGTCTCGAGGATCGTCGTGCTCGTAATACCGAAATCGAGTTAAACACCACTCGTGAAGTTGTGGCTGCAGACCAGTCCATGGGAACCTCCACGGACGAGTGGCGACGCGTGACACTCACAGGCCGCTATGTGCCGGACAGCATCATCTCAGTGATTAACCGCTCACAAGATGGAGTCGCTGGAGACAACATTGCTGGTGTGTTTGAAAGCGAGAACAATGGCCTCTTCTTGGTGAACCGAGGGTTCATCCCGCTCGCAGAAAGCAAAAACACTCTCCCCAACACACCTCTCACCATGATTGGTTATGTTCGCCTCACCCAAACTCGCGGAACGCTCGGAGCAATTGATTCGTCGAGTCAGGGAACTGTTGAATTTCAACGCTACGACCTTGCACGCATTCGTGCTGCACTGGATCTTGGAATCAACACGAACTATTACGTTCAGCTCATTGAGGAATCACCGTCGCCAAAATCCGTATGGCCCATTCCGGTTCCCTTTCCCACCATTGACGAAGGACCACACTTCTCGTATGCCATGCAGTGGTTCTTTTTTGCTTTTGTCGCAGTTGCCGGATGGACTGTAGTGGTGGTGCGAAAGCTTCGCGAAGAAACTAGTGACCCTGCTCCAGAGCAAACATCCGCCTGAACTGCTCAACAACGTCTGGGCTCTTGTGGCCCGAATCAAGCGTGCGATAAACGGTATCTACGTTGACAGCCAAACGCCCGAACTCTCCCCATTCGGCAAAACCATTCAATGCGATGTCGCGGGCAGCATCCCACGCATCCATTCCACCATGGAAACGCTCTGTGGCTTGACTTTGAACAAACGCTAGATAATCACGAATGGCTACAACACCGGCTTTATCTGTCAGTGGTCCATGTCCGGGAACAATGTGATCAACGTCTGATGCACAGATGAGATCGCATGCAGCAATCCAGTTATCGAGCGGGCCCACCCACACCACAGGTGTTCCGCCAATAAACAAAATGTCGCCGGTGTACACAGTTTTCGCATCGGGAACAAAAACAAGAGTGTCGCCTTGGGTATGCGCAGGGCCTACCTCGACAAGTTCAATGGTTCGTCCGCCCACCTCACATTCGAATCGCCCCGTGAATGTGCGCGTGGGCAACACCGATTCAATGCCATCAAACTCAAACTCACCAAAGAAGTGTCGAAACAAGTCCCCCACTTCGCCTGGCGCTTTATTGAGAGCAGCAAGCATTGACGGTGGCACTTCAGACATCTCATGCGCTGTTGCCTCTGACGCAATAATTTCTGCGCTTCGGACTAGTTGATTTCCGTAACAGTGGTCACCATTCGCATGCGTATTGACCACAGTGGAAATTGCGGCGGACCGAGTGTGTGGCGCCATTGCATCCAACATGCGTTGCGTTATCTTGAGGTCAAACAGCGTGTCCACTAGAAGCGATGCGCCGTCACCAACAACGAGGCCAGCGTTAGACCATCCCCAACCACCATCTGGTTGTAGATACGCATGTGTTCCGTCTGCGATTTCATGTAAGCCGAGTGTGTAACTCATGCCAGTTCCTCCCCCAAAAGTTGACCAATACGTCGTGCCTCTATTGTGACAGCCGCCGCGGGGGTCTCATGCGGCACATGAGGCAAAACAGACGCGTCTGCCACCACCACACCGTTTAACCCTCGAACTCGGCCTCGGTCGTCCACGCAACGGGATAACGAGCTTGAAACATGGGAAACAGGAGTCACCTCCTCATGAATCCATGAGTCAATCTCTTGGTCGTTGTACCCACCGATAACCCCAACAGGTACCCCACTAGTTCCACCAATGATGCGACGCGAAACGTCTTGAAATGGCGAGGCGCTGAAGAGTGCGAGTGATGCGCGTACTAAGGCCCTCATCGCGTCTCGATCACGTTGAGTGGATAACAACCCCAGATTGACCGAGAGGCCATCCTCCGTCATAGTGATGGTGCCACGAGAATCTGGATTCATCAGCATCACAGACATCAGCGCGGTGGAGTCATCGTCTGCGCTCTGACGTTCATATGCGACCATCAAACCAATCGCACCAGACGGCATCTTCATGTCGTAAACAACAGCGGCATCGAATACACCCAGGTTGGCTGTTGTGCGTTC
>JBIIJW010000241.1:0-2723 GCA_044233525.1 Ilumatobacteraceae bacterium
GCCGTGGTCGGGTCGCATGATCAACATTCATCATTCATTCTTGCCTGCATTTATTGGCGCGAATCCTTACCGCCAAGCACATGATCGTGGCGTGAAAGTCATCGGTGCAACAGCGCACTATGTCAGCGACGTGTTGGATGAAGGCCCCATCATCGCCCAGGATGTGGCGCATGTGAGCCATCGCGATGACGTTGCTGAACTCACCCGCACCGGTCGAGATTTAGAGACGGTGGTACTTGCCCGCGCTGTGCGCGCCCATGTTGAACATCGCGTGCTGGTGTTTGGAAACCGCACCATTGTCTTTGGATAAGGACAATCCTTTAGCGCGGGATGCGCAACATGAGGTCGCCCACCATTGCGAGAAGCGCAAGCCCCATTGTGAGGCCACCACTCAACATCAGTTTTTGCCTGCTGTTGAGACTCTTTAACTCAGAAGCCATCGCGTCAAAGCGAACTTCCATCGCTGCGAATCGTGCGTCAATGGCGGCGAACCGGTCATCGATTGCTGCGAACCGGTCGTCCATCGCTGCAAATCGTGCGTCAATGGCGGCGAACCGGTCATCGATTGCTGCGAACCTGGCGTCGATCGCGTCGAGTCGTATTTCGATTGCTGCGAACCGGTCGTCCATCGCTGCAAATCGTGCGTCCATTGCTGCAAAGCGGTCGTCGATGGCATCAAAGCGTGCGTCCATTGCTGCAAAGCGGTCGTCGATGGCATCAAATCGTGCGTCCATTGCTGCAAAGCGGTCGTCGATGGCATCAAATCGTGCGTCAATGGAGTCAAAGCGCACATCAATTGTGACAAATCGTGCATCAACGGAGTCAAACCGTTGGAGAATCGCAGCGAACTTGTCGTCGATGGCCACGAACTTCATAGTAACTGCTCCGAATGAAGTGTCAATTGAAGAGAACTTCTGATCGACACCATCAAAACGGGCAGTGACAGTTTCTTTAAGCACCATCACATCGCTGTTGCGCGCCAGGTCGCCGCCCATTGTTGGGTGAAGTAGCTCCATCAGGGTCGGAGCCAATTCTTCGCCGATGACCTTCTTCATTCCTAGGAAGAACTCCAGTCGATCCGATTCGCTAATTGTCATGAAACTCCCGATGCACTGTTGATTTTCGGGACATGTGCACCCTCCCAGGACCGTGAGGGAATCGCACGGTTGTTGCAGGTTGTGGTCGTGCCAGTTCGGCAATAATGTACGCACAACGGTTCTGTGTCCGACTAGCGGACACCTGGCCATTTTCCACAAGGAGAATTCACCATGAGCAGTACACCTACCCGCCTTCACCACACCGCATACCTCACAAAAGACCTTGAGGCCACACGCGCGTTTTATGAGGACCTCGTTGGCCTTCCACTTGTTGCCACATGGTCAGAAACCGATGAACTCTTCGGTGCCATGCGTGTGTACTGCCATTGTTTCTTCGGAATGCCAGACGGCAGCGCACTTGCCTTCTTCCAGTTTGCAAACAAGTCCGACCAAGACGAGTTTGATCCACCACTTACTCCTTCACCATTCCGACACATCGCATTGAATGTTGCGCCAGAAGCACAAGACGAAATCTTTGCCCGTCTCACGAAGGCTGGTTGGAAGCCCGAAGGAACCTACGTGTTGGAACACGGCTACTGCCGCTCGTTGTACACCGAAGATCCAAACGGAATGCTTCTTGAATTCACTGCCGATGCACCCGGTGCAGAAAAAATCAATGCAGACCGTCGCAAAGATGCGCACGAAACATTGAAGCGCTGGCTTGCGGGTGACCACACCAGCAACAACAACTACCGCTAGTCACATCCCTTCCCCCCAAGATGGCTGGCACCAGCATTCTCTTTGTCCACGGATCATTTTTTTCCGGGTGGACATGGGTCCCGGTCATCGAGAGATTGTCTCGACACGGGGTGAACTGTCATGCCATTGAATTGCCGTTTACGTCACTTGCAGACGATGTGGCGGCTGTTCAAACAAAAGTGAATGAACTCAGCGCACATGGCGTCACCGTTGTGTCACACAGTTACACCGGAATCACAGTGTCCGTTGCCGCTCACAACGCTCAACACTTGGTCTATGTGGCAGCGCGTATGCCGGCTCTTGGTGAATCACAAACCGAGTTGTCGCCCAAATGGGGTAATCCAGAGTTCCGTCGATGTTTCAACATTGGAACAGATGGTGAAATGTCGTTAGCCGACGACGCCACTGAATTCTTGTTTCATCGAAGCCCAGAATCGCTTTCACGTTTAGCCATGCAATATCGCAGAACAATGCGCAGTGAGATACCCGCTGCGCCACTAGAGAACCCAGCGTGGATCAATGTTCCCAGTAGCTATGTGGTGTGTACCGATGACAAAGCTGTGCAGTTAGACCAACAACGGTTACGAGCTGGCTGGGCCAAACACTCTGTTGAACTCGACTGCGATCATTCACCATTTTTTTCAGCACCAGACGAAACAGCAGAGTTCATTCTGGAAACACACCTCACAGAAGTGGGGAAATGAAATGACTTATGGCTGCAGTGGTTCCGTTGTGGGCAAACGTGAAATACGCACAAAATCTGCAGTGATTGCTTCTGCTGTTTTCAACAACAGCGGTAAGTGCGATTTTTTCAACTCGGTAATGGACGTTTCAGCGGCATTCACAGTGACATTCACTGCAGCAATGACTCTTCCCGATGCATCACGAACTGGCGCAGCAACGGATCTAATTCCAAACGACAAACGC
>JBIIJW010000029.1:0-11058 GCA_044233525.1 Ilumatobacteraceae bacterium
ACCTGCACTTCACAACGGTCTGCTGCGCCACTTGCAACAACATGCTTGGCAACCCAACGCGCAGCGTACGCAGCCGAGCGGTCTACCTTTGACGGGTCCTTACCGGAGAATGCACCGCCACCATGGCGACCCATGCCGCCGTATGTGTCAACGATGATCTTTCGACCAGTTAAACCAGTGTCGGCATGTGGCCCACCCAAAACAAACTTCCCTGTTGGGTTGATGTAGATGCTGGGGTTGTCCCCTGCGAACTGTGCAGGGATTGTTGGCATGATGACTTCTTGAATGAGGTCTGGGCGAATTTGTGTTTCGCGATTAATTCCTTCTGCATGCTGCGTTGAAATCAACACAGTGCTGAGACGAACTGGCTTACCATCTTCGTACTCAAAGGACACCTGAGTCTTGCCATCGGGGCGAAGGTACGGAACAAGTCCACTCTTTCGAACTTCAGTGAGGCGCTCTGCCATGCGGTGTGCCAACCAAATAGGAAGCGGCATGAGGTCTGGGGTCTCGTTACATGCGTACCCAAACATCATTCCTTGGTCGCCAGCACCCTGGCTGTTGAGTTGATCTTCGGTGGAGCCGCTGCGCTGCTCTTCGCTTTTGTCAACGCCTTGTGCAATGTCTGGGCTCTGCGCATCGAGGGCCACCAGAACACCACATGTGTTTCCATCGAATCCAAACTTTGCATCGTTGTAACCGATGTTGTTGATGGTCTGGCGAGCGATGGCTGGAATATCAACATATGCATCGGTGGTGATTTCACCGGATACAACACACAGACCTGTGGTGAGAAGCGTTTCACATGCGACACGACTATGCGGGTCCTTTTCCAAAATGGCGTCGAGAACCGAGTCGGAGACCTGGTCTGCCATCTTGTCTGGATGACCTTCGGTCACGCTTTCTGATGTGAACGTGAACTTCCTCACGACAACTCCTTCATCTCTGCAATCATCGGGCTGACCGCACTCGTACCACGCTATCTAATACGGCCATGGCCACCGTGTGTTTACTTGCGAGGGGAACCTCTTGCAGGCTTCCATCTGCCCCAATAATGGTGACCGCGTTGGTGTTGTGACTAAAGCCGACCCCCTCGGCAGACACGTCGTTAGCAACAATGAGGTCGAGGTTCTTTCGCGCCAGCTTTCCTCGTGCGTTGTCCACAAGGTCCGATGTTTCAGCAGCAAAGCCCACCAAGGTTTGCCCCACAGGCTTCGAAGTGCCGAGAGCAGCAAGGATGTCTGGAGTTGGCTCTAACACGATTTGTGGAACTCCGCCGTCTTTCTTGATCTTCCCTTGCTCTGGGGTAACGGGGCGAAAATCTGCAACGGCCGCAGACATGACAACAACATCCGCTGATACTGCGAGTTTCGTCATGGCATCATGCATTTGTTGCGCTGTTTCAACATCGACGCGAGTAATTCCCGGAGCAACAGGCGTTTCAACGGTGGTCACCAACGTCACCGTTGCGCCGCGAGATGCAGCCTGTTCTGCAATGGCATACCCTTGTTTGCCGCTTGACCTATTGGCCAACACGCGCACAGCATCAATTGGTTCGCGTGTTCCACCTGCAGAGACCACAACCGATAGTCCTGCCATGTCGTTTGAACGTCCTGACAGTGCGGTGTTGATGGCAGCAAGAATTGATTCGGTGTCGGCTAGCCGACCAGTTCCAACGTCTCCACCTGCGAGTCGACCCGACTGTGGTTCAACAACAATGACCCCGCGTGATTTCAGCAACGCAATGTTGTCTTGCACCGACGGGTGTTCCCACATTTCTGTATGCATTGCCGGACACACAATCACTTGGGCTCTCGTTGCAATCAAAGTAGCGACCAAAAGATCTTGTGAAAATCCCGTCGCGTAGGCCGAGAGGACGCGTGCAGTAGCAGGCGCAACGACGATGAGGTCTGCGTTCTGGCCGAGGCGAGTGTGCGGAATTGGAGACTCGTCATCCCACAAACTTGTGTGAACCGGTTCTGATGACAGTGCAGACAAAGTAACTGGCCCAATGAAACGATGTGCATCTTCCGTCAAGATGGTGGAAACGTGCGCACCTGCATCGACAAGACGTCGACAAATCTCTACTGATTTGTACGCCGCGATTCCTCCGGAAACTCCGAGGACAATGCGACGACCATGTACCGATTCCATCTCAGTTCGTTTCGGAGGAGTCGATTGGGGCGAGAAACCTATTCAGCGTCTGATTCGCTGGCGTCAGAATCATCAAACTCAGAATCTGCACCGAACATTTCTTCAGCTTCTGCTTCCATCTCGTCGTACGGAAGGCGTTCAATCTTGACGATTTTCTCTGCTGCGATTTCTTCAAATGCGATGGAGAGTGGCTTACGGGCAACTGATGACACCTGTGGTGGAACCATCTGGCCAAGACCCTCACCCAATTGGTTGAAGTACGAGTTGATCTGGCGTGCGCGGTACGAAGCAAGTGTGACAAGCGCAAACTTTGAGCCTTCAAGGCTGTCCTTGCCCAGCAAAGTTTCAATGCTTGGGTAAATCATGGAGTCGTGCTGACGGGACATATGGAGACCTCCGAAGTCGCCTCAAGGCTATCGGGAGCCCCGACGGGCCGCACCGATGATGCCTTGAATCTCCGCCACAGCACGCTCTAGGTCGTCGTTTACAACGATGACATCGGCAATTTCTGCACCAAGCCGCTCTTCATCTTCGGCCTTTTGGAGCCGTTCCACCACGTGCTCTTCAGAGTCTCCTCTGCCCTGCAAGCGGCGTCGCTGCTCCTCGCGAGATGGTGGCTGAACGAAGACCAAGATGGCATCTGGGTGGCGCTTCTTCACTTGTGTTGCGCCGTGAAGTTCAATCTCGAGGACAATGTCGCGCCCATCTTCCACACGTGGCATCGGCGTCCCGTAGAGATTTCCAAGGAACTCTGTCCATTCAAGAAAGCCGCCCGTTGCAATGTGGGCTTCAAACTCTTGACGAGAGACAAAGACATAGGCATCGGGAGATTCGCCATCCCGACGAACTCTGGTCGTCCACGATCGACTCAACCATAAAGAATCATCCCGCTCAAGAAGAACCTCAACAATGGTTCCCTTTCCGGCCCCACCAGGCCCAGAGACCACCACGATGATGGGATTGCTCATGCTCCATCCCCAATAGATGTCTGCAGCGACGCCACTTGATGGGGAGTGAGATCTGCAATTCTCGCGAGAGGGGCGATACCAATCTCGGCCATTAATCGGCGACCGGCCACTTTCCCAAGGCGTGGATGAACGTCTAACAACTTCACGACGTAGGCCTGTGATTCCAAGGAATCTGCGTCGAGCTGAAAAAGAGCATCGAGATTTCCTCGTCGAGACTGTTCCACAACGGCAATTCGGGCAGAACGAAGCCGAGAAACCGTCTCAAGGTCTGTGGTTCTGCTTTCCATAACAGGAGTTTAGTTGCGTAGAACCATCTCCACGAGGGAGTCTTCAGTCACGATGCATGCCACCGATGATGTCGTCCCATGATGTTGCACCACGCAACACCGCACGGCGAGCAGCGTGACATGCAATTTTCCATGTAGCGGCGGGGTCGACGAATGATGCGGTGCCGACCTGAACCGCGGATGCACCCGCCAACATCATCTCAATGGCATCATCGCCAGACGACACACCTCCCACACCGATGATGTCGAGATTCGGAAGCGCCACTCGAACATCGTGCACTGCACGCACGGCAATGGGATGAATTGCCGCACCAGACAATCCGCCACCGCCGTTACCCAAGGTTGGTCGCGCTGAATTCACATCAATCTGCATCCCGAGCATGGTGTTGATCAATGTGACCGCCTGAGCACCCGACTCAGAAACGGCTCGCGCAACATCAACGATTCGATCTGTGTTGGCGCTCAACTTTGCCCACACGGGCACTGCGACAAGTTTGGACACTTCAGTAACAATGCGCGCAGACAATTCAGCATCGTGCGCAATGATTCCACTTCGTCCTTCAAGATTTGGACACGACAAATTTATTTCAATTGCCACAATGCGTTGCTCAGCACGAGATAATTGTTCTGCAGCCGAGACATATTCCTGAACCGTGCGGCCCCAGATACTTGCCACAACGGTGACACCGTGCTGTTCGCATCGCGGAAGCGAGTCGTTAACCCACGCCGTCACACCAGGGCCTTGCAGGCCCACAGCATTCATCATTCCTGCGCTAGCAAGATGAACACGCGGTGCGGGGTTTCCGGGCCACGGTTCATGAAACAAACTCTTTGCAACTGTGGCGCCCAATTTTGCAAGTGGCATGTACGCATTTAGTTCAACATCGTGACCGGCGGTTCCCGAAGCAGTCATGAACGGCGACGAGAGAGTGACTCCCCCAACTGTGACTGGCCCTAACGAAGCCAGAGCACGTGCACCGCGACGACTGTTTCTCATCGTCCGTGATACTCCTGGAGCGAGCGAACTTCAATTTCTGATTCGCGCTGTTCACACAAACCATTGACCGCAGCGAGTGCTGCCTCAACAGTTGTCACAGATGACACTCGATTCGAGTTAGCGGCTTTTCGAATTGCTTCGCCGTCTTCACGAGATCCACGTCCATACGGAGTATTCACGACAAAACTAATTTCGCCTTGCGCAACCAGTTCCACAGCGTTGTCCATACTTGAACCAGCCATTTCAGACAACTTGCCGACAACCCTGTCGACTGTGATGCCAAATTTCGCGAGATACGCAGCCGTTCCTGTTGTAGCTGCGATTCCAAGCCCCAATTCGCGCAATCGTTTCGCCACCACCAAGCCAGCAGGTTTATCCCCATCGTTCAGTGACAAGAAAACCATTCCCGATGTTGGCAAAACCGTGCCAGCTGCAGTTTGCGATTTCACAAACGCTCGCCCGAACGTTCGGTCGATGCCCATCACTTCGCCGGTTGAACGCATCTCTGGCCCGAGGGCTGTATCAACTTCAGGGAATCGATTGAATGGCAGCACCGCTTCTTTTACAGAAACATGACCGCCGCTAACTGGCGGTGTGAGCAGGCCTTCGATTCGCAGTTCTGCAAGTGTTGCCCCCAACATCACACGGCTAGCAACTTTCGCGAGCGGTACGCCGGTTGCTTTTGCAACGAACGGCACTGTTCGCGATGCGCGAGGGTTTGCCTCGATGACGTACACCGTGGTTCCCAACACAGCGAACTGAACATTGATCAGTCCGCGAACATCTAGTGCATGCGCAATAGACGCGGCATATTCACTGATGACTTCAACAACCCACGATGGAAGTGTCTGAGGAGGAATTGCACATGCCGAGTCACCAGAGTGAACTCCGGCCTCCTCTACGTGCTCCATAACTCCACCAATGAGAACTTCGCCAGTGTGGTCGCGAATAGCATCGACGTCTACTTCAGTTGCATCTGCCAAGAAGCGATCGATAAGGACCGGACGTTCGGCAGACAGCCCACCTTCTTTACCCAGGCTTCCATCAGCGGCTAGTTGTTGCATCGCGCGTTCAAGCGCTTGATGATCGTGAACAATCTGCATTGCACGTCCACCCAAGACATAACTTGGGCGCACCAATACGGGGAATCCAACACGCTCCGCTATGTCGCGTGCCTCATTGAGCGTGACGGCCGTACCACCAGGAGGCTGCGGGATCGACAAGCTTTCACACAACTGATTCCACTTTTCGCGATCTTCGGCGAGGTCAATGGAATGCGGTGAAGTTCCAGCAATGAGAGATGGGTCAATATCACCAGACAATTTGAGGGGCGTCTGTCCGCCGAGGCTAACGATGACCTTCGGTGGTACTCCCCCTGCAGCTTTCGTTTCTGCCGCAATGACATTGAGAACGTCTTCCCGAGTGAGAGGTTCAAAGTACAGACGATCTGAGGTGTCGTAGTCAGTAGAAACTGTTTCTGGGTTGCAGTTCACCATGACTGTTTCAAACCCAGCGTCGCGTAGGGCGAAACTTGAGTGGACACAGCAGTAGTCAAACTCAATTCCTTGACCGATTCGGTTTGGTCCAGATCCAAGGATGATGACTCGAGGACGCGTTGACTGGCGTACCTCGTTTTCATCTTCATATGTTGAGTAGTGATAAGGCGTCTCCGCAGCAAACTCTGCACTGCAGGTATCCACCGTTTTATACGTAGGGATGACACCAAGTCCTTCTCGATGTATGCGCACATCTTGTTCGCTGGCTGTCCACAAGTGCGCCAACTGCCCGTCGGAGAATCCGAGCCTCTTCAAGCGTTTCATTTGAGGCTTCGTGACATCTGAGAGTTTTAGTCCCGCCACTGCGTGACGTTCATCAATGATGATCTGCATTTGGTCTAAGAACCATGGATCAATCTTGGTGGCATCGTGGACGGTGTCTACGCCGAGTCCTCGACGAAGCGCTTCCCCTACTTGGAAGATGCGCTCGGGAGTTGCAACCGAAGCCTTTGCAAGAAGGGCCGCATCATCAAGCGAATCGTAGAGCGACTCTCCAGCGTCACAGTTCAAACCGAGCCTGCCCTGTTCAAGCGAACGCAAACCTTTCTGCAAACTTTCGGGGAACGTTCGACCGATTGCCATTGCTTCGCCAACGCTTTGCATTTGCGTACCCAGCACACCTGAAGTTCCGGGAAGTTTTTCAAACGCCCACCGAGGAATCTTTGTCACCACATAGTCAATGGTTGGTTCGAAGCTGGCGGGTGTCATCTTTGTGATGTCATTTGGAATCTCATCCAGCGTGTACCCCACTGCCAACTTTGCCGCAATCTTTGCAATTGGGAATCCGGTTGCTTTTGACGCCAATGCCGACGATCGCGATACGCGTGGGTTCATTTCAATGACCACCATGTCGCCATTTGCTGGGTTCAATGCAAACTGCACATTTGATCCACCGGTTTCCACCCCGACTCGTCGAATACACGCCAGTGCGGCATCACGCATCTTTTGATACTCAACATCTGACAATGTTTGTGCTGGCGCCACCGTGATGGAGTCACCCGTATGGACACCCATGGGATCGAAGTTTTCGATGCTGCAAATAATGACGCAGTTATCGGCCTTGTCGCGCATGACTTCAAGTTCATATTCCTTCCATCCAACGATGGAGGTTTCAATCAGGATTTCAGAAATCGGACTGGCATCAAGCCCGTCTTGTGCAACCTTCGCAAATTCTTCAACAGTGTTGGCGATACCCGTACCGCGACCGCCGAGAATGTACGCAGGACGAATAATGACTGGAAGTCCGATTTCTTTCAAAACGGTATGCGCTTCATCCATGTTGTGCGCGATGCCACTACGTGGAACGTCGAGACCGATTTCAATCATTGCTTTTTTGAACTTGTCACGATCTTCGGCCGTTGCAATTGCTTCTGCATTGGCGCCAATTAGTTCGGGGGTTCCAGGAACCCCAACAAGACCTTGCTCGTACAGTGCCATTGCCAGGTTCAAACCGGTTTGACCACCGAGTGTTGGGAGAACCGCGTCTGGTTTTTCGCGCTCAATGATCTTGGCCAAAATTTCAGGCGTGAGAGGCTCGATATATGTGCGGTCCGCAAAGTCTGGGTCGGTCATGATGGTTGCGGGGTTTGAGTTCGCGAGGACCACTCGATATCCCTCAGACTTCAACACACGGCAAGCCTGTGTTCCGGAATAATCAAACTCGCACGCCTGACCAATCACGATTGGTCCAGACCCAATGATGAGAATGTTGTGAATATCTGTACGGCGTGGCATTACTTGCTCTCCATCAGTTCGGCGAATTGGGCAAAGAGGTAACGACTGTCGTGCGGTCCGGGCCCAGCTTCTGGGTGGTATTGCACTGAGAAAGCACGATGGTTCCTCAATCGCATTCCCTCATTGGTGTTGTCGTTGAGATTGACATGCGTGATGTCTGCTACCCCAGCAAGCGAATCTGCGTCAACACAGAAGTTGTGGTTCTGGCTGGTGATTTCAACGGTTCCAGTCGCGATCTGTCGAACTGGGTGATTTCCACCATGGTGTCCAAACGGAAGTTTGTAGGTATGACCATCAAACGCGCGAGACAACAATTGATGTCCGAGACAAATTCCGAACGTGGGCATACCCGATTCAACAATGGCGCGAATGTTCTGAGTTGCTCCGGCCACCATTTCGGGATCGCCAGGGCCGTTTGACAAGAACACTCCGTGCGGCGCAAGCGCAAGAACTTCTTCAGCAGATGTACCAGCAGGAACAACCGTCACGCGAGCAAAATCGGACAGGCAACGAAGGATTGTTGTCTTGATTCCAAAGTCGTACGCAACAATCGAAAACTTGCCATCACCAACGACGTACTTCTCTGGAGTTGTTACCTGCGAGACAAGGTCCACGCCAGCTGTCCCAGTTTCCGCTTGAGCTGCTGCACGTAGTTCCGTCTCGGACGCAGTGCCGAAAGCACCTCGCAACGACCCAGAATCACGCAGCAAACGTGTGAGACGACGCGTATCGAGCCCGGCGATTCCCGGCAACTTATTGGCCAACAACATGTCGTTCAGATCTTGCTCACTGCGCCAATTACTGCGACGGCGAGCCAAGTCACGAACAATCACTCCTCGTGCAAAGGTTCCGCGAGACTCGTCGTCGAGACTCGTGGTTCCGTAGTTACCAATGTGAGAAGTGGTAAATGTAATGATCTGCCCTGCATACGAAGGGTCAGTGATGACCTCTTGGTAGCCAGTCAAGGTTGTATTGAAAACAACTTCGCCTGCCGCAATTCCGTTTTCTGGCAATAGGCCAATGGACTCTCCTTCAAAGACTGATCCATCTTCAAGTACAAGAGCAATTTCCGTGAAGTGCTGTGTCACTTTTGTGCCTTTCCATTTCTGACGACAATCTCTCCGTTCAAGATTGTGTGATGCACACGACCCCGAACATTCATGCCGTGATAAGGGGTGTTCTTGCTTCTGCTCGCAAGATCTTCTCGCGAAACAGTCCAAACCGAAGTGGTATCCCACACAGTGATGTTGGCCGGCTCGCCAACTGCAACAGGACGACCGTGGAGATGATTCACGCGAGCAATGCGGGCTGGATTCCACGACATGACCTCTGCGATTTTTTGAATGTCGAGGGTGACCGCCGTGTTGAGTACAGCGAGGGCAGTTTCGAGTCCCAACATTCCTGGTGGTGCTTGATCGAGTGGTTGTTCCTTGGTATGACCCGCGTGTGGTGCATGGTCGGTTGCAACGGCGTCAATGGTGCCGTCTTCCAGACCACTTCTTAATGCCTCAATATCGATTCGCGTACGAAGCGGCGGATTGACTTTAAAAACTGGGTTGAACCCCATGAGTAATGAGTCTTCTAACGACAAGTGATGTGGAGTCACTTCAGCAGTGATGGGCAGACCCTCAGCTTTTGCTCTGCGCACAAGTTCAACACTGTCAGCAGTTGAGAGATGCAAGAAGTGCATCGTGGCGCCAGTTTCTCTCACCAATGCGAGATCGCGTTGCACCATTTCTACCTCTGCCGCCGCTGGCCACCCGGGAACACCTAGATGCGAACAACATTCTCCGTCGTGCATGACCGCACCAACCGTGAGGTCGGCCTTTTCACAATGCTGAGCAAGAATGACGTGAAGTCGATTCGCCTCGACGAGTGCTTGACGCATGATCTGATCGCTTTGCACACCGTTTCCATCGTCGGTGAAGAGAACCACACCAGCGCGCGACAATTCTTCAAAGGGAGCAACGGCTTCACCCATGCGACCAACAGTGATGCAACCAGATGGAAAAACATCGCAAAGCCCAGCACGAACGCCTTGTTGACGTACAAATTCAACTGTTGCCACATTGTCTTGGGCGGGGTCGGTGTTCGGCATTGCAACGACAGCTGTGTAGCCACCCAATGCTGCTGCTCGGCTACCGCTCTCAATAGTCTCTGCTTCTTCTTTTCCTGGTTCACGAAGATGCGTATGTAAATCAACAAAACCAGACGAGAGATTGAGACCTGTCACGTCGATATCTATCTCTCCGGTCATGTCGCCGCCAACGGCGCTGATTACACCATCGGTGATGCCAACGTTGGCCACGAAGGTTGAATCGGGGTTCACCACGGTTGCGCCCCGAAGAACAATGTTGTGACGGCTCATGATTCCCCGCCTACTAAGCCGCTATCGCCACCGAGCAATGTGAACAACACCGCCATTCGAACCGAGACACCATTTGCTACTTGAGTAAGAATTCTTGACCCTGGCAGATCGGCAGGATCAACAGTGATCTCCACCCCCCTATTCATCGGGCCCGGATGCATCACAAGCGCGTGGGATTGAAGAACGGCTGCTCGTTCGGGTGTTAACGCATACGACTTTGTGTAGTCAGATAAGTGCGGAATTGCGGCCGTTTGCATTCTTTCCATCTGCATTCGCAAGAGATAGAGAACGTCAACATTGTCGATCACATCGTCGATTGACGAGCGCACTTCTACTGGCCAATTCTCCACGTGCGATGGCAACAGTGGTGGCGGAGCAACGACAACAACCTTGGCTCCGAGTCGAGTGAACAAATCAATGTTGCTCCGTGCAACACGAGAATGCTTGATGTCGCCAACGATGGCAATGGTGCGATCGCGCAGAGTGTTGGGCTGATTGAACTCACGCGCAATGGTGTATGCATCGAGAAGACCTTGCGTGGGGTGTTGGTGCCATCCGTCTCCAGCATTGATGACCGAGGCCTCTGTCCACTGCGTGAGCTGGGCAGGAACACCACTTGATTTGTGTCGCACCACAAAGGCATCGACACCCATTGCCGAGAGAGTTTCGATGGTGTCTCGCAAACTTTCACCCTTGTTGACACTGGAGCTAGACGCTAAGAACGTCATGACTTCTGCGGACAGTCGCTTCGCAGCTGTTTCAAAACTGAGTCGTGTTCGCGTGGAGTCTTCAAAGAAGACCGTTGCAACTGTTTTGCCCTTTAGCGCTGGAACTTTCGGCACTTGACGTCGATTGACTTCGACCATTCGATCGGTGACATCGAAAATTTTCACAACTTCGTCGATGGACAAGTCGTGTGTATCCAACAAGTGCTTCATACGACGGCCGCCTTCACGGTGATGCCCTCGGACCCCACGGACACTTCATCCGTGGC
>JBIIJW010000242.1:0-2703 GCA_044233525.1 Ilumatobacteraceae bacterium
CTTGAAGCGACGAAGTCATTTGTTGAAATTGATTCGCTGGATGTTTTGGTTGTTCCTGGTGGATTTGCCGATCGCGACATCGATGAAACAAACGACGTGGTCCAGTTCATCAAGAAGATTCATCCCACCACAACGTGGACAACAAGCGTGTGTACTGGTTCCATCTTCTTGGCTCATGCGGGAGTGCTTACTGGCCTCAGTGCAACAACGCACTGGGCGTCGTACGACCGACTGCAGAATCTCGGAGCCACACCAACTGAACAACGAGTCATTCAAGAAGGAAAGATCATTACCGCGGCCGGGGTTTCGTCAGGAATAGACATGGGACTCACGCTGGTCGCCGCACTTGAAGGTGATGAGATGGCAAAGTTAATTCAGCTTGCGATTGAATATGATCCGCAACCGCCATTTGATAGCGGCGCTCAATCGAAAGTCAGTCCTGAATTCAAGAAGTTCGCACTGAGCATCTTTACAAATCCGAATCGGTAAAGACTCGAGCACATTGACTCTGGCGCCCTCGGCAGGGATCGAACCTGCGACCTGCGGTTTAGGAAACCGTTGCTCTATCCACTGAGCTACGAAGGCGGGGGATGGTGCGAAATGTGGTGCGAAATTCGCCGCCACACCTTGCGTCATCTCTAGAGAGGTTACTAGTGCCAGCGAGACGCAACAATGGAGGCCATTCCCATCTGCCAATAAAAGCCACAGTGTCATTCTTAAGTGAGGTGGCGATGAGAACCAATCAACAATGCAACGCCACCAAACAACAACAACTTGGCATAGCCAGAACTGATTACTTGTGGTGTTGATGCAACAATCAGTTGCACAAACGACTCATAAGCTTCTTCTAGAATTGGGCTTCTAATGGCCACTCCTCCAAAGCAAGCGCGAAGCATCGCCACAGAACAGAAGATGCTCGATGCGGCTGAAGAGCTGCTGAGGACCGGAGATGCGCGCAGCGTCACGCTAGAGAATGTTGTAAAGGTCTCTGGGACATCGGTGGGATCCTTCTATGCCCGTTTTGGAAGTGTCGAAGGGCTATTCGAAGCCCTGAGAAATCGCTATCGCGAGGCGGTCTACCAGACGGCAATTCTCGAAGCCTACGAGAAAGCTCTTCAACAAACAGATTTAAGAAGTGCGCTCTATCACTCGGTGAAACCAACCCTAGAACTGGCACGTCGGGAGCACGTTGCGGCCTCTTACTTCATTAGAAATCCGACCGTTGAACAAGGTGAACTCATCAATCAGCGAAAATTTATGGTTGAAAAGACGCTTGAAGTTCTGAAGATGCATCGTAAAGAAATCAAGAAAAAAGACCTTCGCCGTGCAAGTGAGAATATCTCTCGAATTGCTCATGCAACGTGGGTACACCTTGCACTATATGAACCGAGTGAATTCGTTGGCCGCAAAACAAGTCTTTCGAGCGTGATTGATTTGGTCACGGACATGTCGTACGCATATCTGACAACTGATTAGCCGTTCCCCAGAACTGTGTTTCGCGTTCCAACCATTGACTGAAACCCCACCCACTACCCCATCAATACTGAGGATTGAAATTACGCGCCAGCCCACGAAGGCGTGGATGGTGCAAAATGTGGTGCGACGTCAGCTCTGTATGGACGCAACGAATAGTGCCATCACAACAACGAATGCAACACCATTGAGAGCCGCGCCAGGTGCGGTCCCTGTTGTCGTCACGGCCTTGACTCGACTAGCGACAAAGCGCATCACGGGTTCCACGGCCATCGTGAGCAAGATCAACGGTGTGAAACCTGGATAGCGGAAGAACAACGCAACAAGCAACGCAGCAAGTATCAGTTGCGAGGCTCCCCACTGATGAAACAGAGCAATGATGTTGTTTCCACCTTCTACCGATGTGTCGATAGTGGCAATTCTCTGAGCTCCACCATCTGCTGTGAATAGGTGTATACAACTACGCACCACCATCACGCAAAGAATTGCAGCGGTGGCGATGCGAACAACTAGAGGGCCATCAAAACTTAAAAGATTTTCGGGAAACACTTTCTCAAGATCAAAACTCATGTTTCCGTCCTTCAAAAGTGGTTCTCTGACGACCGTCAAGACATCGAGCGCTATATCCCGAGCCGATTATTGCGGCGTCGACAAACCACAAACAGCATCACATAGGCCCCACTGGCCAATAAAAGAACTGCAAGGCTTGTCATTGCCGAAGTCGATGAGCCTGTAACCGGCAGATTTCCTTTTGACTTGACCAACTTCAGACCTAGCGATGCCTTCACCGAAGGGGATGCCACAACAAGAGTGTGATTTCCATTACCGATTACTGATGGAAGTTTTGCTGTTGTCTTGATGGTGCCATTTGAACTCACCCTGAACTTCCCAAGAAGTCGAGGCGTTGACATCACAATTAATTCGACGCCTTCACCCGCGCGAAGTCCATATGCCTGCACAGCAACATCGCCATTGGGATCAACTTCAATGACTGCGCCAGGTTTTACTTCAATAACGTTGCCGCGAATATCTCGCGCCGCGAACAGCGTTGCAGTATTGGAAGCAGATACCACAACAACATCTTCAACCGTGGGAATGCACAGATTGATGGTCGCAACGCAATTGCCGATCGAGCACGCCATCTACGACTTTTCTAAGAGCAAACATCAGTTTCTTGTGGAATTGTGATTCTGTGGTCAAAAATCCATAGCGAGTGGTCATTTTCAAGAT
>JBIIJW010000244.1:0-2695 GCA_044233525.1 Ilumatobacteraceae bacterium
TATGCGCGTTGACTACGAGCCACCACCATCATTCCCGTTGTTCCCGCATCAAGCCGATGAACAATGCCAGGGCGCGCCGGTTGACCAACATCTGAGATTTCGGGGTACAACGCAAGAATGCCATTCACGACCGTGCCCGAACCGTGACGAGATGCTGGATGCACCACCATTCCAGCCGTCTTGTTGATCACCACAATGTCATCGTCGGCATAGACAATCTGTAACTCGACACTTGCGTCTGGTCCTGGCGGCTCGTCGACAGGAATTTTGTCGAGGTCAACAACAACGGTTTGACCTTCCTTGAGTCGGGGTTTGCCAGAGACAACAGGCGTTCCATCAACTTCGGCGCCTCCATCTGCAATCAGTCGCGTCGCGTCAGAACGCGAAATGTCGGCGATGATCGACACGATTCGATCGATGCGCTCGCCGTCTAATGCACTAGGAACAGTTTCTTCAACTTTCATGATGCATTCGAGTTCTTTCGTGTTTCTGATTGCTCCAGAAACAAAGACACCATGAGAACGATGGCCCCGATCGTGATGCATGAATCTGCAACATTGAAGATTGGAAACCATTGGAAGTCGATGAAATCCACCACTTTGCCGTGCAGAAAACCTTCACCCCGAAACAGACGGTCTGCAATGTTTCCGAGCGCTCCACCCAAAATGCCCGCCAATCCATATGCCATCAACGGATGCGTTGCCTTCAACATGTAACGAAGGAGGAAAAACACCGCTATTAACGCAATGACACCAACAAGTGGCCCCATTCCTTGTGCTTGGGAGAACGCGATCCCACTATTGAATCCAAGAGCAAATCGAAGCGTCCACACAATGTCAATGGTGCGACCATCATCCAGTGCGGAAACCGCCCATGATTTTGTGATCTGATCAATCGCAACGAACACAGCGATGAGAAGCGCCAATCGGCGAAACGGTGGCACGAGGAAGTAGCGCCTTATCGGCGTCCAAGACCGCCGGCACGTTCAGTGACAAGCTCAGTTGCCCACGGAAGTGCCTTCAGACGCTCTTTTGGAATAGGAAGCCCGGATACAGACGAATAGCCGTACTCGCCCTTCTTCATCCGTTCGAGCGCTGCATCGATTTCTTCAACTACTTGTCGTGCGGCCGCCATCAAGACGAGGTCTTGGTCGCGCTCCACCACCATGGTGTCGCCTTCGCCGCCTTCGTCATCGAACTGAACATCACCCATCTCTGCATCTGCAATGAGTGCATTTGCTTCGTTCTCTAAACGATTCGCCTGGCCGGTGAGCTTTGCACGCTCTGCCAACAACAACTCGCGCTGCGAAAAGAGGAACTTCAAATCGAATTCCTTGGTGGATGTCACACCGTCTTGGCTGGCGCCCTTCACAATGACATGACGCTTTGGTGGCTCTGGCTTCTTAACCGGAGGACGTGGCGGCAATGGTGGCGGACCTGCGGGTACTGCGGGTGCTGGTGCCACTGCAGTCTTTTTTGAATCAGCTGCCTTTGTGGGCACAACTTTCGCCTGTGCTGCTTTTGCTGGAGCCTTCTTGGCAATAACCTTCTTCGCTGGCGCTTTCTTCGCAACAACCTTCTTCGCTGGCGCTTTCTTCGCAACAACCTTCTTCGCTGGCGCTTTCTTGGCGACAACTTTCTTTGCTGGAGCCTTCTTGGCCGCTGTCTTCTTTGCTGGCGCTTTCTTCGCGACAACCTTCTTCGCTGGAGCCTTCTTCGCGACAACCTTCTTGGCAGGAGCCTTCTTGGCCGCTGTCTTCTTTGCTGGAGTTTTTTTCGCGGGCGCCTTCTTGGCAACAGTTTTCTTTACAGGAGCCTTTTTCGCCGCCGTCTTCTTTGCTGCAGGCTTTTTTGCCACAGGCTTTTTCTTGCTGGCCATGATGAACTCTCTTTCGACGGGAACGCCCGTGTTGCCCCGAGAGGCTACGAGGTGAATGGGGCTAACTCAACGACTGATCGAAACAGACACACCAATGGATGTCCCTTCGATGGCAATATCGCGGGTTAAAGATGGGTCCCACGCCACCTCCACGGCCAGTGTTTCGCCCGAAATCAGTCCGACATGAGCCAACAGCTGCTGTTGAACTGCGGGGTCGGCACTGATGGTCAATGTGATGCGATCGGACACATGGAAATCTGCCGTACGACGAGCCTGCTGCACGGCGCGAACAACATCGCGAGCCAGGCCTTCCGCCTCAAGCTCGGGAGTGACATCGGTGTCTAACACCACGACGCCCGCTCCACCAGATAACGGCGCGCTAGCAGTTCCTTCTGTCGTCACCAGTTTCAATGCGTACTCGCCTGGCTGTAATTCTTCGCCGGCAACGACAATGACATCGCCACGCTGTTCCCAGTCACCCTTCTTGACAGACGCAATGACTTTTTGTGTGTTCTTGCCAAGTCGTGGCCCTACAACAGCAGGCACAACTTGCAACTCGTGTGATGCAACGGCTGCAACATCAGTGGTGAGAAGTACTTCTCGAACGTTGACCTCATCGCGAACAATGTCGAGAAAGTTTGCAAGGTCTTCAGATTTTTCTGACGCCACCGTCAACGACTGAAGAGGTAGCCGCACCCTACGACTGTGTGCCTTACGTACCGACAACGCAGATGAACAGACATCGCGCACCATGTCCATTGATGCAACAAGAGAAGCATCACGTGGAAGACCACTGCTTGTTGGCCAATCGGCAAGG
>JBIIJW010000243.1:0-2695 GCA_044233525.1 Ilumatobacteraceae bacterium
AGGCGTCAAGCATTTTGGACCGGCTGCATCTGAATCGCTCTCCAGCGCATTTGGCACACTCGATGCGATTGCACAAGCAACTCCCGAAGAGTTGTCATCGGTGGATGGCGTGGGGGGAGTCATCGCAGATTCAATCGCTTCGTGGTTCTCGAAGCCTGAGAACCAAGTCATCATCGAAAAGATGCGCGCCGCAGGTGTTGATTTCGGTCGTGTTGAAAAAAGCGATGCACCACAAACTCTGCTTGGCAAAGCAGTAGTGGTCACGGGAACCTTGTCGAACTATTCGCGAGAAGGTGCTGAATCGGCCATCAAGTCCCGCGGAGGGAAGAGCCCCGGCAGCGTCAGCGCAAAGACCTTTGCGGTGGTGTTGGGAGAGTCTCCTGGGGCCAGCAAAGTCACCAAAGCTGAACAATTAGGAATTCCTGTTCTGGACGAAGCAGGTTTTGAAGTGCTTCTCGAAACAGGAGAGCTACCGACGGCTTAGTCGGCTTGAAAAGTCCACTTGAAGGTGCGGGACTTGTTTGGTCCGTCTTCAATCTTCCAGTACGTCACAACAGCGGAATGTTCGCCCTGTGTGAACGACTCAATCGGTGCACCAACCTGTGGCGTGAAACTGATGGTGAAGTTGCCCGGGTCGTAAATTGCAGTTGCAGGAATCTCTACCTGTTGGCCTGGCTCTAATGAGTTGCCTTGTGATGTGAGTTCGTCGAGTCGAGTTGTTTCCATCTCAATGCCATTAACAGTGAGGCGCGCTTCATACCCATCAACGAAGTCGACAAATATTTGGCTCTGCTGAAGAACTTGATCGCCAGGGCCGGGCTTCATCTGTTCGATCGAAGCGGGAAGGCGTTGAGCTTCGCGGCCCGTAATTCCGACGCTGAACCCCAAAATCATGAAGGTGAGGCCCACCGCCACTCCAGCGCTGACAAGGAGATTTTGCTTATTTATTGGGCGTTTCACGGCACCATTCTCGCCGAAAACACCCCTCGATACACGCCAGCAGGCGTCACAGGCTAAGTTCTCAGGGGTCATGCGAGACCCAGAGAACATGCCCGGCACCGTCCTCGGAGGCCGCTACCAGCTCGACCAGTTGAGGCTCGAGGCGTCAACATCCATGTCTGGCGCAATGTTGTTCGACGCAACAGACCTCTCGTCTCAGCAGGACGTCTCTGTTCGCATTGTTCCGGTGGAGCGATTGGTTGACCCCACCCTTGGCTCCACCACCGTGTCTGACGCTGAGGAAGCATTTGAGCGACAGGTCGATGTGGCGGCCAGTCTTCGCCACCCATGTATTGAGTCGGTGCTTGACCACGGCGATGCAGTTCTCGACGGCGAGAAGTATGTCTATTCAGTGGGCGAGCGCCTCTCTGGCGGATCTCTGCGTGAGTTCCTCGATCGCGGACGTCGCCTTACCCCATCGCAGGCCCTCATCGTGGGTGTCGATATCTGTCGGGCACTCGATGCAGCGGCCAAGCAGGGCATCACCCACGGGGACCTTCGTCCATCGCGATTGGTGTTTGGGCTCGACCGTCGTGTCCGGTTGGTGGGCTTTGGAGCGCCGCTTCGCCCCCTTGATTCACTCGGACTCGACCAAGCGTTGTATGCAGCTCCCGAGTTGGCCGAAGGCGGCGCGCGCGGAGCGTCGTCAGACATCTACTCGTTGTCGTTGATCTTGATTGAGGCAATGACGGGAGAGGTGCCATTTGCTGGCGACACCGTTGCAGCATGTTTTGCAAATCGCTCGGGCAAGTTGTTGCCCGTGAGCGCAGAATTCGGCGGACTCGCCCAAGTTCTTGAACGCGCTGGTCGCCCCGACGCAACAGAGCGTTACTCACCGCGTGAAATGGGAACTGCTCTTGTACAAGCAGCAGAGACCATGGCACGACCAACTCCCATTGACATCGTTGGTGGTGGATTGTTTGATGAAGCAGTGAGCGACCCATCATCGCCAACATCAAAACCGGATTTGGCAGATGTTGAACCAGTTCCAAACGTTGCACCGAACGAACCAATTCTCATTCGCACCACTCCAAAGACTGATACCACTGGCCAAACAGTTGTGTCACCCATCATCGATCCAACGGATCCAACCGGAACTCCACTCACCATTGGCGGCGATGACACAGGCCCCATCACTATTGACGCAGACACGTTGCGCGAGATGGCTGCAGATGATCCAACAGCACAAGTGGTGCGTCCGAAGAAGCGTTGGGGTCGTCGCATTGCAATTGTTGTCGTTATTGCAGTTCTTTTGGCAGGTGGCGGCACGGGTGCATACTTCACTGTTTTGAATCCGAAGAATCCAGTTCCTCAACTCATTGGATTAACGGAAGCAGAAGCGCGCAATCAGATTTCCCAATTCGGTTGGGGAGTGATGATTGAAAAAGAACGCAGTGATGAAGTTGCGGCCGGTCAAGTCATTCGAACAAACCCTGTGCTTGGTGCAAACTTGGCCAAGCGCTCCTCGTTGACGTTGGTTGTTTCCGAAGGCCCCACACTCTCGGTTCTTTCGGAGCTCACGGGGCTGACTGCGGATGCAGCAACGGCGAAACTTGCTGAGCTTGGTTTAACTCTTGCGAAAGTTGATGTGCCAGACGAAGTGGTTCCGCCTGGAGTTGTGGTGTCGTGGAGTGTTCCAGATCAGCCAACGCTAAAAGTTGGTGACTCTGTTGTGAAGGGAACCTCTATTGCAGTC
>JBIIJW010000101.1:0-5858 GCA_044233525.1 Ilumatobacteraceae bacterium
CAAACAAATCAACTCAGAGGGAATCTCTGTTTTGTTGGTGGAGCAGAATGCCACTCAGGCATTGCGAGTAGCACATCGCGGGTACGTGCTTGAAACCGGTTATGTCGTAAAAGACGGCTCTGGTCGCGACCTGCTGGAAGACCCAGCAGTGCGTGCGGCCTATCTGGGCGGATAAGCCTGTCAGCATTCTGCTGATTGCAGCAGAATGCTGGTCTTTCAATAAATCGACCGCAGTTAGTGGGTGACGTCTCTGCCGTCGACCAAATCTTTCACTCGTTCAGTCAAAGTTCACCTTGAGTCCATTTACGGGCAAAGGCACCGACATCTGCTCGGTTTACCGTGTCCTCATTCGGTAGAACGCCGATGATGAAACCCTCAGTGAAAGAGAAACAATGAATAATTCATCCCGTCAGACTTCGCGTCAGCGAATCGCCAAAGTAGCGCTTTTTGCGCTTGTCACACCGTTTGTGATTGGCTCTTTCGCATCAGGCGCAAGTGCAGCCAAACTGAACGACTCTTGCAAGCGCCGAGACCTATTCTCCGTCGAGCGAGTAGTTGACGCCAAGACAAAGAAGGCCACCTTCATCCGATGCATGGTGTCCAAAGGTTCGTCACTTCACGCGAAGAAGCCAAAGTTCTCGTGGCAGAAGGTTAATAAGCGGCAATGGGACTACCGCACCGTCAGTGCCGGATCAACGGTTCGTATTGACGGCTCAAGCACTGTCTATCCATTGATGGCTGTAGCAGCCAAGTATTTTGAACAGACCACATCTGGAAAATTGGGAATCTCAATCGGTATTTCTGGAACCGGTGGCGGAATGGAAAAGTTCTGCAAAGGTGAAATTGACATGGCGAATGCTTCACGTGCGATGTCTTCAACTGAAGCAGCAAACTGTGCAAAAGCTGGTGTGACCTACACAGAAGTTTTGGTTGCAAATGACGGCCTCGCAGTTGTCGTTAATCCAAAGAACCCTCTCACCTGTATCAAGATGAGCGAGTTGAAGACAATGTGGGCACCCGTTGCACCTGCTAAGACTGGTCCTGGTGCAGCGAAGAACTGGGGCGACGCGATTCCAGGAAATACCACTGGAGCGTTGAAACTGTACGGAGCCGGTTCAGACTCGGGTACGTTCGATTCGTTCAACACCTTCGTTCACAACTCATCGTCCACTTCACGTACCGACTACCAGGCGACAGAAAACGACAACGTCACTGTTAAGGGTGTTGCTGCAGATACCGGAGCTATCGGTTACTACGGATTGTCATACGCTGAGGAAAATGCAAAGGTCAACAAGGCACTTGCGCTTGACAAGGGTGCCGGATGTGTACAGCCAACCGCGGCAAACGTTCAAAACGGAACCTACGCAATGGCACGTCCGCTGTACACCTATGTGAAGAACACATCAGCACTTAAGCCACAGATCAAGTCCTTCTTGACCTTCTATTTGGACAACGCTTCGCGTATCAGCAGTGACGCACTGTTTGTTCCTTTGACAAAGGAACAACTAGGAACAGCGTTCGCCAAGACACAAGGCCTCTAAAACCCCAAAGTAAGGCGCGGTGCTGGGAGAAATCCCAGCACCGCATCTTTCCTTTCTGTCAAGAAGTTGTCATTATGAATCGCACAATCGAAGCTAGTCACGTAGAGCCATTAAGTGATTTGTTCCCATCAGGCCGTAAGAAGCGCCAACAGGTGTACGAGCGTGTTGTCGGAGTATTCCTTAATTTTGTATCTGCATTTGTTGTCATTATTTTGTTTGCCGTTGTGGCATCGTTGGTTCCACCTACTGTTCAATTCTTCACTCAGGAAGTATCTCTCTTCAGTTTCTTTGGCTCCACCGAATGGTTCCCCTTATTTGCGGAACCGAAGTTCGGTGTTTGGCCACTTGTGATCGGCACCGCAGTTGTGATGGGTTTGGCGATTCTTGTCGCAGTGCCTGGTGGTCTGGCCGCAGCCTTTTTTCTTAATCAGTATGCGTCAAGTCGTGTTCGACGAGTCTTAAAACCCGTGCTTGAAGTACTTGCTGGTATTCCCACAGTGGTGTTTGGTTTCTTCGCAGTCAACTTTGTATCTCCGAACATTGCCCAGAAGTTTTGGCCGATTGGAGAGGTGAGTTTCTACAACGTGCTCAGTGCCGGACTTGTTGTGGGAATCATGATTCTCCCCATGATGACCACCCTGGCTGAGGATGCCATGAATAGTGTTCCCCAATCGCTGGTTGACGGAGCGTATGCACTTGGCGCAACGCGCCGCGAAGTGTGTACATCAGTTGTTTATCCTGCGGCTCTCTCGGGAATTATCGCCGGTGTAGTGATTTCTCTTTCTCGGGCAATCGGTGAGACAACAATTGTTCTCCTAGCTGCTGGCGCCACTGCAAACTTCTCTTTCAATCCAGGTGTTGCGATGCAGTCGATGGCATCGTTTATTGGATTCGCTGGAATTGGTGATCAGCCAACCGACTCAACCGGTTACCGAACAATTTTTGCTGTTGGGTCGCTACTTTTCATCATCACATTCGGCCTCAATTTCCTCAGTATTCGTTTTGTTCGCAAATTTAGGGAGATCTACGAATGACAACAGAGCCAACTACCGAGTTCGTTGACGTATCTCCGTCACTTGAATCGACAGTTCGAGGTTTTCGAAAGGCCAAGGACTTGGGGTTTCTCATGGTGCTGTGGTTTGCAATTTTGCTTGCGACGGTCACTCTCGGAACTCTCTTAATTGACACATTTCTCCGAGCTCGGAGTCGATTGAATGTTGAATTCCTCACTGGATTCCCCTCACCTTTTCCAGAAGATGCAGGAATTCAGTCTGCGATTTTCGGATCCATTTGGGTAGTTGTTCCAGCTGGCGTGGTGTCTCTCTTTGTTGCGGTGTGTGCAGCCATTTATCTTGAAGAGTATTCACTGAAGACTTCTCGAATTCAAGCGTTCATCAATTTGAACATTCAAACACTTGCTGGTGTTCCAAGCATCGTGTTTGGAATTTTGGGTCTTGCATTTGTAGCGCGCGGGCCATTGGGATGGGGCTTCACGGTCCGAACTGCCGCAGTTACTTTGGGAATGATGATCCTGCCAATCATGGTTGTTGCCGCACGAGAAGCAATTCGTGCTGTTCCGTCAAGTTTGCGAGATGGTGCTTATGCACTTGGGGCCACACGATGGCAATGTGTCCGCCGACAGGTACTGCCAGCGGCAATTCCTGGTATCGCAACAGGAAGTATTCTCGGTATCTCGCGTGCGCTTGGGGAGTCCGCACCTCTCATTATGTTGGGCGCATTGGCCTATGTCAGTTCGAATCCAACAAGTTTTAGTGATTACTACACGGTACTTCCATTAGCAATTTTTAAATATGCCACTGAGGCCCAAGCGGAGTTTCAGTATGCAGCAGCTGCAGCAATCATCGTGTTGTTGGTGTTGATGCTTTTCTTGAACTTGATTGCAATTCTTATTAGAGACAGGAGTAGAAAATTATGATTACAGAGGGAAACGTCACGTCACAACGTGAGGCGTTGCAAAGGAAGCCAGATGATGTTTCACGAGCAAATAACATCATTCTTGAGGCACGTGATTTATCCGTGTTTTATGGTGATTTTCAAGCAATTCGGGAAGCAACGTTCAGTATTGCGCGTAGCGAAATAACTGCATTCATTGGTCCATCCGGATGCGGCAAGTCAACTGTTCTTCGCAGCCTTAATCGTATGAATGATCTCGTTCCATCGGCTCGCGTCATTGGGACAGTCAAGTATCGCGGAATTGACCTGTACGGTCCGCTCGCAAATGCAGGCGAAGTCCGACGTCGTATCGGAATGGTTTTCCAAAAGGCCAACCCTTTTCCGAAGTCAATCTATGAGAACGTTGCTTTTGGTCCGCGGGTCAATGAGAAGATCTCTAAAGCAGAACTTGACCACATTGTTCAAGATTCGTTGGAGAAGGCCGCTCTCTGGGGTGAAGTGAAAGATCGATTGAAGTCATCGGCATATTCGCTCTCTGGCGGCCAGCAGCAGAGACTGTGTATCGCCCGAGCGCTCGCCGTTGATCCGGACGTTCTGTTAATGGACGAGCCTTGTTCGGCTCTAGACCCAATTGCAACGGGCAAGATTGAGGAACTGATGCAGAATCTCAAGAGTCAGTATCCCATCGTGATTGTCACGCACAATATGCAACAAGCGGCTCGTGTCAGTGATTACACAGCATTCTTTAGCGTTGAAGTCGGGGATCAATCTTCACGCCCCACAGGTGTTCTGGTGGAATGCGATCGTACGTCCAATATCTTCTCTCACCCAACAGATGAGAGAACATTGAACTATGTCAGTGGCCGAATGGGCTAATGCGCCCAATGAGCCCTGATGAGTAGTGCGCCACGTCACTCATCATCAATTACAAGAAATCATGAGTGACCCGGTGCATGTGCATCGGGTCATTCTGCTTTTCTCAGGCAGAATGAAGCCATGACTGCAATCAATGTTCTGAATCCAGCTACGGGAGACGTGGTGGGGTCTGTCCCTCGCTATTCCATTCAACAATGCCTCGACATGGCTATTGATGCTCGGGCTGCTTTTCATTCGTGGAAACTGCGTACCGCCCGTGAACGAGGAGAGATGTTGCGACGAGCCTTTGAGATGATGATGGCCCAGCAAGAAGAACTTGCAGAATTAATTGTTCGAGAGAACGGAAAAGTGCTCAGTGATGCACGAGCCGAAGTGGCGTACGCAGCGGAGTTTTTTCGGTGGTTCAGCGAAGAGGCAGTACGAATTGATGGTGATTTACGTCGGGCACCAAATGGATCTCATTGGTTTGCCATTACGCGAGAACCAGTGGGGGTGGCATTGTGCATCACTCCGTGGAATTTCCCGGCAGCCATGGCGACTCGAAAGATTGCTCCGGCTCTGGCAGCGGGATGCACGGTGGTGCTGAAGCCCGCTACAGAAACGCCACTCACAGCAATTGCCATTGTTGACATCCTCCAACGCTGCGGTGTTCCCACCAATGTTGTTCAAGTGATCACTCCCGACCCACCAGGGGATGCCGTGCAGGCATTGTTGGAGTCTGGTCATATTCAGAAGTTGTCATTCACCGGCAGCACTCGTGTGGGTTCACTGCTGTTGTCTCAAGCTTCTACTCGAATTGTGAATTGTTCTATGGAGTTGGGTGGCAATGCACCATTCATCGTGTGTGACGATGCAGACATTGACGCTGCGGTTGACGGGGCCATGATTGCAAAAATGCGTAACGGTGGTGCGGCGTGTACGGCAGCAAATCGCTTCTACGTGCACACGTCGGTGCACGATGAGTTTGTAGAGAAGTTCGTGAGCCGAATGTCTGCCCTCACTCTTGGCAACGGACTCAGCGATGGCGTCACCCTTGGACCGTTAGTCAGTGCAACTCAGCAGCAACGTGTTCATCAGCTCGTACAGACCGCAACGGCACACGGCGCACACATTGTTTGTGGCGGTGGCATCACGCCCCAGCCAATGAACGGTATTGAAGCGACAGTTCTCACCAATGTCGGGGCCGATAATCCTGTTCTTGCAGACGAGATCTTCGGCCCAGTTGCTCCGATTGTTCGCATCGACAGCATCGAAGATTCCATGCCATTGTTCAATGGTGTGCAGCACGGATTGGTGTCGTATCTCTATACGCGCGACCTTGCTCGTGGCATGCGCCTGTCCCAGCAGTTGGAGGCGGGAATGATTGGCCTCAATAGGGGATTGGTCTCAGATCCGGCAGCGCCATTCGGCGGTGTGAAGGAATCGGGGCTTGGCAGAGAAGGCGGCCACGACGGCCTCCTTGCTTTTCTAGAGACCAAGTACGTATCAACTGAGTGGTGAAAATCGCATAGTAATCTCGGCAGGAAT
>JBIIJW010000126.1:0-5015 GCA_044233525.1 Ilumatobacteraceae bacterium
AGGAATGAGCGAACAGACCGACACACAACACGCCTGGTTGAACCCAGAGGACATTCAGGCCGTTCGTAACCAAGTACCGCTTGTTTATGTCGACGCTGTTCCCGTCCGCACAGACCCAGACGGCAAAGTCACTCACGTGGGCATGCTGTTGCGCCAGGCCGCAGACGGCAACATCAGTCGAATGGTGGTGTCTGGACGAGTCATGTTGAATGAACGCATTCGCGACGCACTCATGCGTCACCTTGAAAAAGACCTGGGCCCCATGGCTTTTCCACGTATTCCGCCAGAGCCAGCGCCATTCACCGTGGTGGAATATTTTCAAGATCCTTCTGTCTCTGGGTTCTACGACCCCCGACATCACGCGGTGAGTCTTGCGTTCGTCGTTCCTGTGACTGGCGAATGTCACCCCACGCAACAGGCACTCGATCTTGCGTGGTTTACACCCGAACAAGCAGTGAGTACAGATGTCATTCGAGAGATGACAAGTGGCCACGATCGATTGATTCGTCTGGCTCTTGCATCTGTCGGCCAGCTTCCCTGAACTACTCTGTCGGTGTGCCCGAGGGAGACACCATCTATCGCGCAGCCGCAGCGTTGCGAACAGCGTTAGTAGGTAGAACTGTCTCTTCTTTTCAAGCCCCACGACTAGTTGGCCCATCGCCTCGGCCAGGAGCCGCAGTAGAGCGCGTTGAAAGCCATGGCAAGCATCTCGAGATTTATTTCGACGATGGCATCATCTTGCATACGCACATGCGAATGACTGGTTCGTGGCACTTGTATCGCCCAGGGGAGAAGTGGCGGAAGCGTCGACACCAAGCACGGGCCATCATCGAGACTGGTGAATGGATTGCAGTGTGTTTCAATGCGCCCATTGTGGAGACGTATCGAGAGTTCGATCAATCACGTCATCCACGCTCTGGTCGATTGGGGCCAGACTTGTGTAACGACACCGCAGATCTTCATGAGTGTGCTGCACGTTTGTTTCACTATGACAATCCAGATGCCACCATTGCTGAAGCACTTCTCGACCAACGCGTCATGAGTGGAGTCGGCAATGTCTTTCGTTGTGAAGTGTTGTGGGCATGCGGGGTTCATCCGTGGGCAAAAGTTTCAAACGTTCCACAGTCAACATGTTTAGATTTAGTGCTGACATCAGCGGCACAACTACGCGCCAATTTGAATTCGCCCGTTCGTGTGACGGCCCCAGATGTTCCAGGGGGACTCGCGGTGTACGGGCGCAATGGGCAGAAGTGTGTTCGATGCGGAGATGTCATTCGCTTAACAAAAATGGGCGAAATGGCTCGCTTGTTGTATTGGTGCCCTGGGTGTCAAGTGGGGTGCGAACCCTATCCAGAGCGTGATGACAGTGACCCCATCGCACGCACCATCGACCCACATCCAGCAGGGTCGAAGTTTGTCGGTGACATCTTGCGTTCACGACCTGCGTCGTAATCGCTTGGTCTACCGTCAATTAACGCTTACGCGCGACCCATAATGCGGTCGACCGCAATTTCGATAGCCACTCTGTCTTCACGTTCGCCAGGCTGGCGGTAACGAGATGCGTATCCATTCACGGCAGCCGCAACGCGCACTGGATTATCTGTTCCAGAGACGGTTCCTTCAAGCGTGAGCCAACGCCCGCCGTCTACTTGGCTCACAACGGCTCTACCGCCACGCAACGCGTTTTTATATTTCAACGACGAGGCAAACGTAATGACGCGGACAACGTGAGCCGCGTGGTCGTATGAGAATCCAACCGGAACAACATGCGGGCTGCCATCTGCACGCATGGTGGTGAGAGATGCCAAGTGATATTCCTGAAGAAACGCCAGCATCTCTGGTGTGATGTCGTGCGGGGTCTTCATATCAATTCGTGTTCAGTGCTTCCAGCATGTCAACTTTTGTGGCGCGCCATGCGGGGTAGACCGCAGCAAGAACTCCCACAACAAATGACATCACCATGATGAAGATGGTGGAGCCAACTGGAACTTGGAATGAGGTGAGACCTTGGTCTCGAAGTGCGTACACAATGACCCAACCAAGGCCGACACCGAGGAGAATTCCCAGAACTGCGCCGAGGAGGGAAGTGATGACACTTTCCCAGCGAACCGTGGTGCGCACTTGAGAACGTGTCATACCAACCGCGCGTAGAAGACCAATCTCTCGCTGCCGTTCAAAGACGGAGAGCAGCAGTGTGATGATGATGCCAACAATCGCAATGATGACCGACAATGCGAGAAGGCCATAGATGAGTCCAAGAAGTTGGTTGACTTGCCCTGCCTGTTCATCAATGTATTCATCGCGAGACAGCAGTTTCCCTTGGCCATAGTCGTCTACAGCCTTTTGAAGTTCGGCACGAACTTTCTCTGAATCTGCACCTTTCTCCAATGTGACGTACACAGAGAAGTCAAAACTTGACACGGTTGTTCCCGCAAATGTTTCGCGACTCACAACACGGTTACCTGCAAGGTCATCGTGGATATACAACGCGCGTACGGTGAGGTCACGAGTGACTCCATCGCCGAATGTCACTGGAATGACTGAACCAATCTTCAAGTTGTCGCGCTTGGCTAGTGATTCAGAAATGAGAATGCCATCTTTGTCCAGCACGGAATAATCCGCATTAATTAGACCAATGTCGTAGTTTCCACCAATGGTGGATGGTGTGATCGCAATGAGGGTGCGACCCTTTCCGTCGATCTTTGTGAGAACGGTTCCGATACCAGAAGCGTCATCCACTCCGTCAATGTTGGACAGTGTCGTTGCAAGATCTGGGCTGAGACCGCCGAAGCCTTGTGCATTGCTGTTGACGGCGTAGTCAGCTTTGAACTGCTCGGTAAAGATGTCTGCGATTTGGCCGTTGATGCTGGCTGCAAGAGCTGACACAGCCGTTACCAATGCGACACCGATGAGAACTGGTGCTGATGTACGTGATGTTCTCTTTGGGTTGCGTGCAGCGTTCTGGCGAGCCATTTGGCCCGTCACGCCACGGAAGGTTTCAGCCGGGCGACCCAAGAACATGGCCACAGGTCGCGCAATTGATGGCCCGATAACAATCGTTCCAATAAACACAAACAACACGCCGAATCCAAGAAGGTTGTTGGATCCGCCTCCAATGACAGCTCCGATAATTCCAAGTCCAAGTGCAATGGAGCCAAGTCCCCAGAACAAGCGAACGCGCCCTGGGCCTGCAGTTTCAATTGCTGTTGCGCGCATTGCTGCGAGTGGTGGAACTTTTCCTGCGCGTCGAGCAGGCAGGACTGCCGACAACACCGTGACAATAAGACCAACAACAACCGTGTTGATGAGGATGGATGCAGTGATGACGAGCCCGCCACTCGGCAAATCGAATCCAAGCGCGGGAAGTGCGACGGAGAGAAGTTTGGAGATTCCAATTCCACCAACGAATCCAAGCAATGAACCAAAGAGCCCGACAACGATTGACTCAATCAGCATGGAACGTGTGATCTGAGCGCGGTTGGCGCCAAGTGCACGAAGTAGAGCGTTTTCTTTTTGCCGTTGAGCGGCGCTAATGGAGAACACGTTGTAGATAACAAAACTTCCAACTCCCAAGGCAATGATGCTGAAGATGGTGAGGAAAATGCTGAAGAAAGATAACGCTTCACCGATGTCGTCTTGAGTTTCTTTGGTGATTTCAGCGCCCGTCAGCGTTTCCACTTTCTGACTCGGGTCAAAGATGGCGTCAATGTCTGTCGAGAGTGCTTCATCTGAACGCGACCCATCACCGACAACGAGAATTGCATCCACGAATCCGGGCTTGCCCAGGAACTCTGCTGCGGTGGCAACATCAAACAATGCAAACGTTGCGCCACCAGGTGACCGCACGTCTCCGTAGGACGCAATGCCCACCATGGTGAACTCGCGACTACCAGATTGTGCAACAACTTTGACTTTGTCGCCAAGGACGTACCCAGCTTTCTCAGCTGATGCTTCGTCGAGAGCTACTTCATTGGGGCCCTTCGGGAACTTGCCTTCAGCGATAGTCCAGAGTGCACCTTTGAATTCCACGGCAACACTGCCAAATGTTGGAGGCCCAGCACCCTCTGTGCCAACGGGCTTGCCATCTTTGCCAATGATTCGTGCGAACGCTTGAATGTCGGGAACAGCATCACTTACACCAGGAACAGCAAGCACTTTGTCGACATAGTCGGCAGGGATTCGCTGACGTTCGATGACGCCAAAGTCGCCCTCAACAACTTGTGTGGATCGCACATATCCATCAATGTTCTTGAAGACGTCTTCAAACAAGTTATTGAACGTGCGGTCGAGAGTTGCTGAGAACACCGAGGTTCCAGACAAGAAAGCCGTACCGAGGATGACGGCGAGGGAGGTGAGCACCAATCGAGCCTTTCGACCAATGATGCTTTTTAGTGCGACACGAAACATGTGATTAGTTGCCGAGGCTCTTCATGCGGTCGAGGACTTTTTCAGCAGTGGGCTCCAGCATTTCGCCAGCAATCTTTCCGTCTGCCAAGAACACAATGCGGTCTGCGTATGAAGCGGCCACTGGGTCGTGAGTGACCATCACAATGGTTTGACCAAGTTCGTCAACTGCCTTGCGCATGAACGTGAGAATCTCGGTTCCGGTGGTGGAGTCAAGGTTTCCAGTTGGTTCGTCCGCCAAGATGATGCGAGGTTGGCTGGCCAACGCGCGTGCAACTGCAACACGTTGTTGCTGTCCACCTGAAAGTTCGCTGGGGCGGTGTGAGAGACGATCATTGAGGTGAACGGTGGAGATCACCTTTTGTATCCACTGTTCATCTCCCTTGTTGTTGCCAAGCATGAGTGGAAGACGAATGTTTTCTTCTGCCGTCAAGGTTGGAACCAAGTTAAAAGATTGAAAGATGAAACCGATTTTTTCGCGACGCAGTTGAGTGAGGTTTTTGTCGCTGAGTGTCGACAATTCAACGTTGTCGATAACAGCAGTTCCTTCGGTGAGTTCATCGAGTCCAGCGATGCAATGCATCAGAGTGGATTTTCCAGAACCACTTGGT
>JBIIJW010000084.1:0-6326 GCA_044233525.1 Ilumatobacteraceae bacterium
GAAGTACACCAGCGAAACGGGATGTACTCCATCAAAGGCGGACATCCTTTCGCAAATGAAGGGTGCGTGTACGGGGTACTTTGCGGCGGTTGAGTTTCCAATTGAGAAATGCGATCAAGGAACCGCAGTGCGACTCATACAAGAACGTTTGAAGAAGGCGGGCTTCGCGACAGATGTTGATGGCTATTTCGGGCCACGCATGGCGAAGGCCGTTTTTGATTTTCAAGGACAGAAAAAACTTCAGCAAACGGGAATGATTGATCAAACAACATGGCTGGCAATCGAGCCCAATCAATCAACTCTTCCTGGATCAGACCGCAACAACGACGGTGTTGTTGACCCCAGCGAACTTCGTTAGAAGTACAAACATCCTGTGGTAACTCAGGGATCGCCGCAATAACTTCACAGCATCACCTCTCACAATCGTTCGCCAGATAATTTCGACAGAGTCTTAGGTTTGTGGCATGTCACGGCTAGTGGCGTTGGCGTCATTATTGGTGCAGGTATTTACATTCTCATCGGCCCTGCGACACAAAGAGCCGGCGGCTTGGTATGGGCATCGTTATTGCTGTCCGCCATTCTGTGTGCGCTGACCGCATTCAGCTACATGGAACTCACATCAATGTTTCCTCGAGCTGGATCCGAGCATGAATTTGCACGCCAGGTTTTCCCCGATTGGGTGGCATTCACGACGGGGTGGGCAATGGCGGTGGCATTAATCGTTGCGTCAGGTGCGGTGTCATTGGGATTTGGGCGATACCTCTCAGAGTTTGTTTCTCTAGATCATCGACTTGGAGCACTCGTTCTTCTCGGCCTTGTCACTGTCATTTCATTTAGCGGCATGCACCACGCGAAGTGGTTGGTACTAGTTCTCTCCTCTATTCAAATTGGTGGCTTACTCTTTCTTGTCGCCGTCGGAGCACATCACATTGGAGACATGGACCTCACATCTGGTCATGGTTTAAACGGTGTGTTGAGTGGAGCCTCTGTCATCTTTTTTGCATACATCGGGTTTGATGAAGTCATTACGCTGGCTGAAGAGACACACGACCCGCATCGCACTGTTCCGCGTGCATTACTGCTGGCGCTTGCCGTTTCCACGGTGCTGTACATCATGGTTGCTGTGGTGAGTGTGAGCGTTCTTGGCCCCGTCGCGTTAGCCGCGGCAGATCAACCGCTGACGGCAGTGATGCGAGAAGCCATTGGAGATAATGCCGCCACAGTGATTGGGTTAATTGCACTAGCCACCACCGCCAACACAACACTTCTTGCAAGTACCGCCGCATCACGCATGATCTACAGCATGGGAAACACCGGGCAACTTCCGGGCCGATGGGCCAAAGTACACGAACGTCGCTCACCTCGGTTAGCAACTGGTGTTGTTATTGCATCATCCGCGGTTCTCGCACTAGTGGGAGGTCTCTCGTTACTTGCCGAAGCAGCGAACGCTTTGGTGTACGTGATGTTCCTGGTTGTCAACGTGGTGGTGATTTTGCTGCGACTCCAGCGGCCAAACGCACCGCGCCCATTCAAGATTGCAGGATCCATTCAGTCGGTCCCGGTGTTGCCTGTCTTAGGAATCATCTCCACCGTGGCAATGTCTTTCCAACTTCAACTTCAACCACTTCTCATTGCCTGTGCATTGCTGGCGGTAGGAGTCATTTTGCACAGCGTTGGACAACACTTTTCTGAGACAACTGCGCCACAATAAGTGCATGACCCCAGCAGCCGAACACGCGCATGAACGTGCTGTTGAAAAAGGTGCAGATTTTTACACCGACCCCGACACGGGTCTCATGGTGATGACATCGCTGTACTTGGAACGTCGTGGGTATTGCTGCAAGAACATCTGCCGGCATTGTCCCTACGACAAGGACTAAGCCAACGCCAGTCGTTCAAATTGTTCAGACGGTGCGTTCACATCGTGAAGCGCAACACGCAACAACTCTTCTGCATCACGGGCAATGGAATCGGAAATTCGATTCACTGATTCATCAGGATCCTCTGTGCGATCAAACAACAACGTTTCGTAGCGCTTTGCACTTGCCCAAAACGGCAACATGTCACCTTCAACGAATGGCTGTCGAATCACTGGAATTGTGCTTCCCGGCATGTAATCCAACACGGCACGGCTGTCGGGCATCGGAATCTTGTAGTTGGGATACGCCGCGATGGGCATTGTGCTCCATCTGTTAGACCACATTGTTTGCGGATAGTTGATCCCTTGTGGTCCGCGTGTGTATCTCCATGAATTAGTGACAAGTTGAACCTCTCGTCCCCAGACACCAGTCAACAACCAGTCACGAACAGACGTTGAAGTGCCAGACAAGACAGGTAGCAACGATGACCCGTGTGCAGTGTGTTTGACCTCAGCACCAAACACGTCGGCGATTGTTGCATGCACGTCGGTCGACGTTGTGAGTGCGTCACAGACACCTGGAGTCACTCCTGGCCACGCCATCAACATTGGAATATGGCCAAGCGGTTTATACACCGGCACACCTGGCTTTCCCCAGATGTCTCGGTTGTACGCGTCTTTGTCGCCCAAGTAATGACCATGATCGGTACACAAGATGACAGCGGTGTCGTCCCACCCATTCGTTTCATCGAGTGCGTCTAGAACTTTGCCCAACCAATGGTCAATCATCGACAACTTGCCGCCGTACTGTGCGCGCACTTGGCGCGCCTCACGTTCCGACAACACGCCATCTTTTAATGCGTCAACGGCATAAGGCGGCCACACCAAGTGAGGGCCTTCCCACGAATCGTCATACATCGTTGCCCAATTATCAGGAGTATCAAATGGTTCGTGTGGGTCAAACTCATCGACAAACACGAAAAACCGCTCGCCCTGTGCACGGTGGTGTGGTGCGTCTTCTTTCAACCAACGCGCTGTGGCTTGCATTGTTCGGGGGCCAGGGAAATCTTCTTCGCCCCGAAAATAACCGCGTGAGTTGTCGTAGTGCGTATGGCCTCGCCCAAAAGACGGTGTTCCTAACCACGATGGGTCGGGGCGCGTTTTCCATGGGTCACTTTCGTGACCACGCTCGTACTCCCACGCAGTGAAATCTCCGTGATAGTTCTCGCCACCGGTTTCAAACAAGTGCGGATGATCTGTGATGAGTTGAGTAACAACGCCTTGTCTGCGCAACGACGCGGTAATTGGCTCTTCCCACAACTCAATGGATCCCCATGGCCGCCACAAGAAATCCCACGCACCAACCAAAATGTCGTGACGTGCGGGAATGCACGGCAACGAACCGGTGTGGTGGTTTGTGAACCGAACAGAACGTGCTGCAAGACGATCAATGTTTGGCGTAATGAAGTTTGTTCCGCCATAGGCGCCAAGTTCGTGTCGGTTCAAGCTGTCTAACAACAAAACGACAACGTTTTGTGGTGTCTTCATTTTGGAGCCACTCCTTCGAACACGGCGTCAAGCCATGGTTCAACAATCGCCATCATGTCGTCATGGCTTCGAGCCAACAAATGATCGTCGCCTTCCATAATGTGCAAATCACCAGTGCCGGCCATTGCGCGAACCACTTCACTTGCTTCAACCGGCAAAATGGAATCGGCATCGCCGTGGAACAACAACAAAGGTTTTCCTTGTAGTCCACCAGCAACCTCGCAACCGGCCGACTGTGTTGCAAACGTAACGACACCGCCAACCATTTCGTTGAGGCCAACTCCGACGCGTACTGCAACGGCACCACCAAAACTGTGCCCCATCAACACCACTGAATCTGCTCCGCTACCAATCAGTAGCTGAACAGCTGCTGCTGCATCAATACAGCAACGATCTAAGTCGTTTGGCTTTCGATAACTCATACGAATAGACGGAATGCCTTTCACCGCCAACGATTCACCAAGTGCGTGATACAACCCATCGCCGGGCCCCAAGGTGCCGCCCATGGCTCCACCCATCATCACAACACCAACGTTTCGTGCAACACCAGACGGTTCGTGCCACAAAAGTGACAAAAGTCCACGCATTGTGTACAACTCCACCTGTCGCAAGGTGGGAGACAGCGTTGCATGTTGGCTCGCCATGACTTCCAACATCTCAAGAGGTGTCTTCGGAGCGTCCTGACCATCTCCAATTGCTCCCATGCGATTACCCTAGTTAATAGATGACGAACACACAGTTGCCGAACGGGGTCCACAGCGATCTTGAACTTGAAGTGGCAATGCGCATTGGTCGCGCATGGCGCGACATGCGACGTGGTTCAACCGCTAGCGATGTGCGCGACAGCATTTACGGAGTTGGCGGCAGTGCCCTCGATCCAGGCCAAATGGATGCACTCGATTTTCTGGTCCTGACGCCGTCGTGTCGCATGAGCGAACTAGCTGAACACCTTCGTATTGATCCCAGTTCTGCAACACGTGCAGTTCAACGCCTTATCAAAGACAACTTGGCGGAACGTGTTGAACACGAGGGTGACGGACGAGTTGTTGCCATTGCCGCCACCGAGCGAGGCCGCAAAATTCACGAACAAGTTGCCAACCGGCGACGCGAATTAATTTTCGCTGTTCTTGATGAATTCAACGAAGAAGAAAAGCACCAATTCGCTGAATTCTTAGAGCGCTTTCTCATATCTGTTGATTCATTCGTGGCAAAGAAAAAGCGTCGTCACCGCTAGGACACCATGACGCCAGCTGAAGTTCTCACCAAAGAAGCGATGCAATACGCACCGCAACTTTTCTCTACTGCATTGCGTATGACCCGTAATCGCGCAGATGCCGAGGATTTAGTACAAGAAACGTTTGTAAAGGCGTGGCGTTCTTTTGCAACATTCCAAGAAGGAACAAACCTTCGCGCATGGCTGTTTCGAATTATGACGAATACATACATCAATAAATACAACGCACAACAACGTCGCCCGCAAGAAACCGAATTAGATGAAGTGGAAGAGTTGTTCCTGTTCCGCCGAATTGGCGCATTCGACCAATCAAAGATGAATCAGTCTGCAGAAGAGCAACTTCTGGAATTCTTTACCGACGATGAAGTAAAGAACGCTATTGAAGAACTCCCCGAAATGTTCCGCTTACCGGTCCTGTTATCGGATGTCGATGGCTTTTCCTACAAAGAAATCGCAGAGATGTTGGATGTTCCCATCGGAACTGTGATGTCCCGCCTGCATCGGGGAAGAAAGATGATGCAGAAGTTGTTATACACCTACGCAAAAGATCGCGGACTCGTCGACGAGTCCCTGCTCTCACCACAGGATTAAAGAACATGGCCGATTGTCAAGAGACACTGAATGAACTGCATCGCTACCTCGATGAAGAACTCACAGCCGACCGCGTTGACGAGATTCTGAGTCACCTGAAGACCTGCTCCGACTGCCAAGAGGCCTATGAGTTCCACGCAGTCCTGCGAGACACCATTCGCGAAAAGGCTCAGCGGGACGAGATCTCCGACGGTTTTCTCAACCGCCTCAAGGAGTGCTTTGGCGGCGACGTGATTGAAGACGAGCACCCAACCAACAACTAATCGCGGGCGGTACCTGCGAATCGGTCCATCTTGGCTACGCTGACAGTCATGGTTGCAGCGTATGTATGGCACTACTGGTTGGGCTTAGTCCTTCTTCTCGCAGGTCTTGGCGCAGTTCTTCAGGCCGTGGTTGGCTATCTCCTCAAAGTGAGTGCCAGCCGCTACCCCAACCGTCGCCAGCGTCAAATACAAAAGAAGAAGTAGACACCTTCATCGCTCGGCGCATCCGCTCATGGACGCCACCTTTCTTTCCTCTTTCCTAGGTGTCTGTACTTTCCCTGCACCGGGAACCACTGTTGATTGTGCTGTTTCTGGCGGTGCCGACTCACTTGCGTTACTGCTGTTGGCCCATGCGCACGGCCTCTCGATCACCGCTCACCATGTCGATCATGGACTTCGCCCCACATCATCAAGCGATGCCGAGGTTGTTCGCCGTGTGGCTGAGCAATTGGGGATCCCCGTGGTTGTGCACAAAGTATCGGTGTCGCCAGGTTCAAATGTTGAAGCCCGTGCCCGCGATGCTCGGTATGCCGCCATGCCGCCTGGGGTGATGACCGGCCACACCGCAGACGACCAAGCAGAAACTGTCCTTATTAATGTCCTTCGTGGCGCCGCCGCCTCTGGGCTGTCGGCGATGAAACCTGGGGTCACTCGCCCACTTCTTGCTCTACGGCGATCTGATACCGAAGCCATCTGCCGGGAATGCGGCATTCAGCCAGTGAGTGACGAGACCAATACAGATCCGCGCTTCGTTCGCAATCGGGTTCGACACGAACTATTGCCTCTCATGGCCGATATCTCTCAGCGAGACCCAGCCGTGCTGTTAGCCCGA
>JBIIJW010000141.1:0-4488 GCA_044233525.1 Ilumatobacteraceae bacterium
CGAACCGCCGATCTGCTCCGAGCAGACGATGAGTTCCTCAGTGAACTGGCCAGCCACCTCGACCCCACCGATGCCCTCGCACTGGCTAACGCGCCAACACCACTTGCGTATCGGGCGCTTCGACAATGGCTGTCTCAGCCTTATCCACCCGACTTAGCGACCCTTGAGCGCATCCTCACCGTGGCCCGCGGTGAAGCCGTGGCCTGTGACATTGGAGAAAATCGCCAAATTCGTCGGAGCAAACAGAGGCTCACCCTGCACAACCTGGGGTAGTTTCTCACACGGCGTTATTACGCCTTGTACGACGACACGACACGAAGGAGAACCGAATGCCCCCGAAGCTTCGCGGAAAATGGGCATTGGGAATCACTCCCCGTAATTTCACGTGGGTCATCAAAGACCGTCTGGCCATTTGCGAGCGCCCCGGTGGCTACGGCGAAAACCATCGTCGAGTTCGTCGCCAGGAAGAAATCATCTGGTTGCGTGAAAACCATTTTGACCTTGTGATCTCCATCATTGCAGCACCACACAACTTGCATGCCTACGAAGAATTGAACATGCCCTATCGTCATCGCCCACTCAGTGGCGCCGACGACACCGACATGTTTCTTCGCGCGTTCTATCGAGAACTACACGATCTCCTTGGCCGCAACTTGAAACTCATGATGCATGCAGAAGAAGTGGGAGACCGTCTTCTTGGAATCATTGGTGGCTACATCCGCTGGAGCGGAATGGTGGAAGACCCATCACAGGCCATCATCATCACGGAACGTATTGGTGGGCGTCAGTTAGACACATGGGCTCGTGAGCTCATCTTGAACGTTCACAACTTGCGCTAATTGCTGCAACACTGACTCTGTATGAAAGGTCGTCGCGTTCTTGTCACCGGAATGGGTGGCGAACTTGGCTCTTTGGTCGCGTCCATGGTGGAACGCACCGAGTGGGCCGGCGACATCATGGGATTCGATGTTGATCCGCCACGTCGACACTTGTCGCGCGCACAGTTTCATCGCGTTGATCCCACCGACCACGATCGCATCGGTGAACTAGTCCACACATTCAATCCGCACGTATTACTGCACGTTGGTGTGTGGGAGCCACACGCGCGTCTTGCCACTGCAGAAGCCGAACAATGCACAGAGCTTGTTGCCAAAGCGGTCTTTGATGCTGCGCATCAAGTGGAAGCTCTTGAAACAGCAGTTGTTCGAAGTGGCATTGAAATCTATGGACCTAGTTCATACTCGCCAGACATTGCAGTGGAATCTTCACCCGTCAATCCTTCGTCAACATATGGCCACATGTGTCGTGTGATTGAAGAACAAGCAACAGAACTTCGCACCGCGCGCGGAGTCAATGTGTGCACACTTCGACTAGCGCCTGTGCTTGGCGCACATGTCCCAAGTCCACTTGGTCGCATTCTTCGTCTTCCGGCAGTTCCGTACTATGGCCTCGGCAATCCGATTTTCTGTGTTGTTGAAGATCATGATGCTGCAACTGCTTTCATGCAGGGTGCAGAGCGCAATGCAGACGGAGTCGTCAACATTGTTGCCAACGGCGCCATCAGTATGTTGCGCGCAACAGCTATTGGAAAGCGACTCCCACTTCCATCTGTTGGACCCGGTTGGTGGCTAGCAAAAAACACCGCAGCGTTTGCCGGGGCACCAATGCCAGACCACGTTGCAGAGCTCATTCAACATGGTCGCCTTGCAGCATCAAACGAGGCGGCGCACTTGCTGCGTTTTGCTCCGCGACATTCCACCACTGAAGTTGTTCGCTGGTTATACGAGTGGCCAAGTGTTGAGCGAATTCCTGCAAAACGGCAGGTGGCGTAATGCCTTTTGCAATCGCAAACGATGGCGTGAAGGTTCACTACGAAGTCACAGGACTCACAAAGCGCGCACCCGTTCTATTGGTGCAAGGACTTGGCGCAGAGAAGAACTCGTGGAATCTCCAACGCGCCGCTTTGGCACTGCGTCACCGCACCATTGCGTTTGACAATCGAGGTGCAGGTCGAAGCGACAAGCCAGATGGCACCTACAACCTTGAACAAATGGCAGAAGACGCCATTGCGGTTCTTGATGCAGCTGGAATTGAATCTGCACATATTGTTGGTTTGTCAATGGGTGGTGCCATTAGTCAGATCATCGCGTTGAAGCATCCAAATCGAGTTCGCAGCCTTACTCTCGTTGCAACTGCTTGCCGTAATCATGAGTGGCGTGAAGAATTGCTTGAAGGTTGGGCCGCTACAGCAGTCACTGATGGAATGGGCGCAGTCGGGAAAGAAGCTGCTCGCTGGATGATTGGCCCACGATCGTTCCGTCGATTGCTGCCGGCACTCGGCTGGATGGGTCCATTGCAATTATTCAATCCTGCTGGCGCGTTTGTTTCTCAGATCAAAGCAATTCTCGCAACTGAAGGCGACCCGCTCACAAGTGAGTTGGAAAACATTGTCTGCCCCACCATGGTGGTTGTTGGAAATCAAGACATTCTCACGCCGCGTGGCGATGCAGAAGAAATTGCGTCACGAATTCCTACTGCTGAACTTGTCATCATTAGTGGTGGCGCTCACGGCTTGCACATCGAGCATGCAACAACGTTCAATCGTGTGTTGCTTGACTTCTTGAAGCGCGCTGAAAAAGTGTTTGTGCCACATGGCGCAGCAGCGGTCAACGTGTAATGAACATCATCATTGTTGGTGCTGGCCTCTCTGGTTTGATGGCCGCACAATCATTGCAATCACAGGGACACTCGGTCACTGTCTTTGATAAAGGTCGCGGAGTTGGTGGACGTCTTGCAACACGCCGCATGGATGACGCAACGCTTGATCATGGTGCGCAATTCTTCACTGTTCGCAGCGATGAGTTTGCACAACACGTTGAGTCGTGGATTGCTGCCGGCGTCGTGCATGAGTGGTGCAAAGGTTTTCAAAACGCTGATGGGCATCCGCGTTATGTGGGATCAAAAGGCATGTCGGGAATCGCAAAGCATCTGGCCAGCACACTTGACGTCCGCGTCAACCACTTAGTGTTTGGATTGGAAGTAAGTGAAGACTCGTACGTTGTCATCACCGACGATGGTGTTCGTCATTCATGCGATGCAATTGTCCTCACTGCACCGATTCCTCAATCGTTCTCATTGTTGTTTGGTGCGGGCATTGAATTGCCAGCCGAGATGCGCAACATCGATTACGACCGCACTCTTGGTCTCTTGGCGGTCCTCGACTCGGCCAACCACAACGTGCTGGCCCCTGGTGGACTACAGAATCCAGACGATGTGTTCAGCTTTATTGGGGATAATTCCGCGAAGGGCATCAGTGCCACCCACGCCCTCACCTTCCACGCAAACCCCGCCTGGAGCCTCGCCCACTTCGACGACGAAGTCAGCCAGATTCACGTTCTTCTCACAGAAGCCGCCCAGCCTTGGTTGGGTACAACAACCGTGATTGCCAGTCAGGTCAAGAAGTGGCGTTTTGCAACTCCCCAGAAAGCCTGGCCAGAACCCTGTTGGCAGGCCCCCGATCACCGGATTGTGCTCGCAGGTGACGCCTTCGCCGGGCCAAAAATGGAGGGGGCAGCCCTCAGCGGGTTGGCCGCAGCAAGGTTTATAACCAATAACAATTAGGTCGGTTTCACAGATAGATCCTAGATAATTGGTCTACAGTTCAACAGTCCCGTTTTAGACGGGCGGACTATCACATTGACCAACCACAGGAGATCTGCGTGCGTCGTCTTACATCCATCTGTGTGTCACTTGCTATCGGAGCAGGAACACTTTCCTTATCACCAAGCGTTGCCTCAGCTAACCCTGGTCAAGCCACCACCAAGTTCGTCGCTACCGTCGCGCCGTCTGAGGTACCAAACGCCACCATCTTGCGAATGGCGCGTCTCAACAAGACAAACTCGTTCTTGGTTGTGGGCATCGACGCCTCCACCGCAGGAGCCAACATTCATCTCTGGAAGATGAAGGAAGACCTCACGATTGATTCGTCATTCAAGCCGGTCGACTTGGGCAATGACTTTGAGTACCCAACGGCAAGTAACTCGAGTTGCATTGCGAACATCAGTCAAAACAACAACCTTGGTTCTTGTTATCGCCTTGAGGCACTCACCATTAATGAAACTGCAAATACATATGCCATTGCTTTCAGACGCAGTCTCACCGCATCAAGCATCACTAGTGATGTCAGCACAATCGCAATCGGCAACCTGACAACAGGGGCCGTCACGGGAAAGAGCAACTTCTTCCCCACCATGCCAGCATCTCAAGATCCAACATCGGCTTTCACCTCTTACGGGGCAACCGACATCGTTGGCAATGTCTGTTCAACCGGATTCGGTAGTTCGTACCAGAACATCCCACTCTTCTCGTCGTCAATGGATATGTTCACCATCACCATCCGTCCAGATTCGTCGATCATTGTCGGCGCACGGTGCACATACTCCCAGACAACATTTAGTGGTCAGAATCAATCAATTACTGAAGATCGGA
>JBIIJW010000246.1:0-2658 GCA_044233525.1 Ilumatobacteraceae bacterium
CTTGCGTCGCTGTACTTCATTCTTGGAGACATTGATCGCTGATGACTACTGCTTTAATCGCCGCAGACCTTGCGTATTGGGCGCAATCACTTCTTCGAGTTCTTGGCGGACTTGTTGCAGTGTTGTTGCCCGCTGGAACCGTGGTGTATCTGTTCTTGTTCAAGATGATGTCGTTCATGCAGTCACGTCTTGGACCAATGGAAGCTGGTCCATACGGATCCATGCAGTTGTTTGCTGAAGTTGGCAAGTGGTTGCAGAAGGAAGACATCGTTCCTGCAAATGCACAACCTGAGGCTCGTATCTTCAAGTTGGCACCGCTCATTGTGCTGGCCAGCACATTCCTTCTCGTCGTCGTCGTTCCGTTCGGGCCCGATGCATGGTTTACAGATTTTGAAGCTGGAATCTTCTATGCACTTGCAGTGTCATCCATTTCAGTACTGGGCATTCTCATTGCTGGTTGGGCAAGTGCAAACAAGTACTCGCTACTCGGTGGTCTGCGTGCTGCGGGTCAGTTGATTGCGTACGAATTGCCAATGGTGTTGGCCGTTGTTGGTGTGGTTATCCAAGCTGGCACCATGAACTTGCAACAGATTGTTGTTGCACAAAACTCCGGCTCAATGTTTGGTTGGGATGGTGTTGGCAACCCATACATCCTCACGCAGTTCGTCGCTTTCATCATCTTCATGATTGCGGTGCAGGCTGAACTCACTCAAACACCATTCGACATGCCAATTGCAGAATCAGAGTTGGTCTCGGGTTACATGACCGAGTATTCAGGCTTCCGATTCCTTATTTTCTTCATTGGCGAATTCGCTACCGCTGGCGTCTTCGCAATGATTGCATCCATTTTGTTCCTTGGTGGTTGGGGAGTTCCGTTCGCATGGTTTGGATGGACAGACATCGACAGCATCGACAATTGGATGAACGTTGTTGGTCCGCTCATTCTCTTCACAAAGATGATCGTTCTTGTCTTCTTCATCATGTGGGTGCGTTTCTCATTCCCACGTTTCCGTGAAGACCAACTCCAGCGATTCGCCTGGAAAGTTCTTATTCCTATCTCGCTCGTCAACATCATGGTGACGGCCGTGCTGAAGGTGGCGTTCTGATGGCTAAGCCCAAAGTTCCAGGTTTGTTCAAGGGTCTTGGTGTCACATTCGGCACCTTGATGCGTACCGCAACTGAAGGGTCAAACACCATTCAGTACCCACACGAAAAAGAGACACCACCAATTCGTGCTCGTGGAGTTATTGCATTGCACGAAGGCAACTGCACATCGTGCATGTTGTGCGCGCGTTCATGCCCAGACTGGTGCATTTACATTGAAGGTCACAAGGAACTGGCACCGCCGCGTCGTGCTGGTGGTGCACCTCGAAAAGTCAACAAGCTCGATCGATTCGATATCGATTACGCGTTGTGCATGTATTGCGGTATCTGTGTTGAAGTCTGTCCGTTCGATGCTTTGTTCTGGAGCCCTGAGTACGAGTACTCAGAACCACGTATCGCAGATCTTCTTCACGACAAGACCAAGCTTGGTGAGTGGATGGAAACTGTCCCCGAAGCGCCAGAACTTGAAGCCGGCGCCGACAAGAAGGGGAAGAAGTAATGCTCGCTGCTGAGATGCTTGTTGCCCAAAACATTGGGTTTTATCTCATCGCCGCCATCATGGTGTTTGGCGCATTTCGAGTCGTCACCACCAACAATGTTGTTCATGCAGCATTGTGGTTGGTGGTTGTTCTTGCTGGCGCCGCTGCGCAATACATTTTGTTGGCCGCTGAGTTTGTCGCAATCACACAGGTGTTGGTGTACATCGGTGCAGTCATGGTGCTGTTCCTCTTTGGCATCATGTTGACTCGTGCAAAAATTGGTGCCGACACGGAGTTGAACAATAAGAACTGGTTTATGGGTATTCCTGTTGCAGTTCTGTTGCTGGCAACAATGGTGATCGCCTTGAATGATGGCTTTGGAGATGAACATCTGCCTCACGATGCAGCAGTCACCACCACACAACAAGTCTCCGACCAAATCTTTGGTCCGTACCTCTTGCCATTCTGGGCTTTGTCGTTCGTTCTTTTAGCTGCTGTCATCGGAGCCATCGTGCTCGCGAGGAGGGACTAAGCCATGTTGCTCAATCAGTTCCTCATTCTTGGCGCAGTTCTGTTCTGCATCGGTGTCTATGGCGTTATTGCGCGCAAGAACGCAGTTCTTGTGTTGATGTCCATCGAGCTCATTCTCAACTCAGTGAACATCAACTTGCTGGCCTTCTCGCTCCGCAATGGCTCCACTGATGGACACACATTTGCTCTCTACATCATCGCTATTGCTGCCGCTGAAGTTGGCGTTGGCTTGGCAATGGTTCTCCTTATGTATCGCAACCGTCGTTCCGTTGGTCTCGACGAACTCTCAGAGATGAAGGGCTGATCACATGTTCGTTCAAGCCGCGGAAACTGCTGAGGTAGTGCTCAGCTCAGGTTGGTTCTTGGAACACGCCTACGTCATCCCGCTGATTCCCACATTCGCATTCCTTCTCATCGTCTTCTTTGGCAAGCGCATGCCAATGAAGGGTTCCGAGTTTGGAATTGCATCCATGGTGGGTGCGCTGGTCTTCTCTGGTGGCGCCGCATATCAGTGGATTCAGCGTGTCAACAGCGCTGGCGAAGA
>JBIIJW010000247.1:0-2622 GCA_044233525.1 Ilumatobacteraceae bacterium
GAAACGTTGCGGGCTGTGCAAACCCCTCAAGCGTTTCGCGCCTCATCACTTCGCAAAGCGCACGCAAGTGGCGGCGAAAGCACGGACGACGCGACATTGATTGAAAAAATTGGTGGTGAAGTCATGGTGGTTGATGGTGAAGTGGTGAACAGAAAAATCACAACTCGCGAAGATCTGGAATGGGCTGTGGCTCACGCGAATCATTTGTTGCATGGAGAAGTGTGATGGTTGACATTCGCGTTGGACAAGGTTTTGACATTCATCGTTTTGCAGATGCACCTATTGAAGGCCGTGTTCTCATTCTTGGTGGCGTCTCCTTTCCAAGTGAACGAGTGCTTGTTGGTCATAGTGATGCAGATGTCATTGCACATGCAGCAGCCGACGCATTGCTTGGCGCGGCCGGCCTCGGAGATCTAGGTCAGCATTATCCCGACACAGATCCCGCGTGGAAGGGTGCCAACTCGCTCAGCATTCTTCGTGATGTGGCAAACAAAGTTCGCACGAATGGTTGGCGAATTGGAAACGTGGACTGCAGTGTTGTGTGCGAATCACCAAAGATTGCGCCTGTTCGTGACGAAATGATTCGACTTCTCACTGAAGCAGCGGGTGCGCCCGTTAGCGTGAAGGGTCGTCGCGCCGAGGGTCTCGGTGCACTTGGCCGCGCTGAAGGCATTGCTTGTTTTGCGTCAGCCGTCATCATCAAGGAGTAAGCGCCATGGCGCCACGCAAATCATCAAAGCCCAAAGTGAATCTTGGTCCTCCAGGGCGCAAGCCAGGAGGCCGCAACACGGGTAGCCGTAACTCGTCGTCGCAAGGTTCGTCGAAGTCATCTGGTCGTCCGGCCAAAGCGGGTCCAAAAGGTGTCGTTCGTCGTAACGGAAGCGGAGAGTCTGATCTCACTCGTGGCAAAGCACGCACCAGTGCTCCGCGCGCAGGCGCACGTCGTGGTGTTGAACCTCGGCGCAATGCTCCAGTTGCAAAAGGTCTTGGCGGCGAACAGATTGAAGGACGTCAAGCAGTTCGTGAATTATTAATTGGGCAAAAGCGCAAGGTGCGAGAAATTTGGATGGCATCAGATATTGATCCAGCACCAATTCTTGATGACATTGAAGAATTGGCGCACGCACAACGCGTTGCAATTTTGGAAGTACCTCGTCGCAAAATTGAAGAGACTGCGCGAAGTGAAGCACCTCAAGGAATCATTGCGTTCGCTGCGCAACTTGAAGAAGCATCGTTTGCAGAAATGTTGAAGACGCGAAATGGTGTTGCACCGTTTCTTGTTGCTGTCGATGGTGTGACCGATCCGGGCAATCTTGGTGCGTTGTTGCGTTGTTGCGACGGCGCAGGTGTCACCGGTGTCGTTTTGCCAAAGCATCGCGCTGTTCACGTCACGCCAACAGTTGCCAAGACATCAGCTGGCGCAGTCGAGCATGTGCCAATGACACTGGTGTCTGGTCTTCCCACCGCCATTCAGCAGATGCGCGATAAGGGGATCTGGGTCGTGGGCCTCGATGACGCCAGCCGCGACACCTTGTTCGACATTGGCAAGTTCGCAGACGAGGGAATTTGCATCGTGTTGGGCGCCGAAGGCTCAGGTCTCTCGCGTCTCGTTCGCGAGCGTTGCGACACCGTCGTCAGTATCCCCATGCTGGGGCAGGTGTCATCTCTCAACGTCTCGGCGGCCGCAGCGTTGGCGACGTATGAAGTCACGCGTGTGCGAGAGGCAAGACGCGCCTAGGCTGAGTGGTCTCGCCGGGTTAGCTCAGTGGTAGAGCAACGCACTTGTAATGCGTAGGCCGTGGGTTCAACCCCCACACCCGGCTCCATTTGTATTCAATTCCTTATAAATGCAGGGAAACTGAGGGTGGCTGACGAGCCACAGACCCACCCACTACGGTGGAGGCACTCCCTACATGAGACGGAGGACTACTTCTTATGAGTCAACAACGCCCGCGCCCACAGCGCCCCAGCCTTCCATCACCTTCCACCGGCACCATGGGTGCAGTGGTGGCCGTGGTGGCACTCCTCCTCGGATTCCTTGTGCTTCGCGATGTCAGTGGTTCATCACTCGACACCAACACCAACACACCGGTCGAGACGGTTCCAGGCGGTGGCACGGTAGACCCCAATGTCACCACCACCACGGTGCAGTTCTCCACACTCGGCTTCAAACTCATTGTTGCTAACGCATCTGGCGTGGCCGGCAGTGCTGGTGCCATGACACTTGCTTTGCAGAACCTTGGCTTCATTGCACCACCTGCTGTCAACTTGGCACCAGGTGCGGCAAAGCGTCAGAAGACGGGCGTGTTCTACTCCGCTGGTTGTGAAGCCAATGCGCAGAGAGTCGCCGAAGTTCTCGGAGGCAATGTCGATGTTGCAGCAATGCCAAATCCGGTTCCTACGGAAACGGGTGATCTTGGTGACGCTTGCATTTTGATTCTTCTCGGTACAGATCTTGCTGGAAAGCCATTGAAGGGTGCCACCGGAACCGGTCAAGGTCAAGTGGCTACAACGACAACCGCACCTCCTGCCGGTTAACTACACCGTCTGTAGATAGCTCACCATTGCGTCTTCAATTCGACGCAATACATTTCGGTATGCCTCGTCTGCGCCAAAAATTGC
>JBIIJW010000248.1:0-2619 GCA_044233525.1 Ilumatobacteraceae bacterium
CATCGGCCAAACAACTTCAAGAGTTATTGCAACTGTTGAATGCTGCTGGGCATACAGACTTTCGCGATGCTCGCGGACCAATGGGCTTCACACAGCGACAAGCCGGCGGAAAGTTCACACGTGACGAGGCCGATGCCTTCATTGCCCAATTACAGGAGTGGGAAGAGATCGCTGAAGCAGCAGATGCGGTTCCCACGCCAGCTTCTCCAACACCAGCGAAACCCAAAGTGACGGCAGCTGAAAAGTCATTGAAGAATGTGCCAACAGAGGTGTTGGCGGCGGAACTTCAAAAACGTGGATGGGTTGTTCTCGAACCCTAAGGCGATTCGCATAAATCACCCGAATAGGGGCAAATACCTTTCAGTGCACATCAGGCGGTTGGGTAGGGTTTCCTCTGTGATTCTTTCCGACCGTGACCTCCGCGCAGACCTGGCAGCAGGGCGCATCATTATTGAGCCTTTCGACGAGTCCTGCATTCAGCCGAGCAGTATTGATGTGAAGGTGTCGAACCTGTTCCGCGTGTTCCGTAATCACACCGCAGCCGTACTGGATGTGAAAGAAGATCTCACCGGTCTCACTGAATTGGTGGAAGTGAAAGACGGCGAAGCGTTCATGCTCCACCCGGGTGAGTTTGCTCTTGGGTCAACTCTCGAGCGTGTCGCCGTCCCTAGTGATCTCGTGGCCCGCGTGGAAGGGAAGAGCTCACTTGGACGACTCGGTTTGGTCATTCACTCCACCGCTGGGTTTATTGATGCTGGCTTCGATGGTCACGTCACCTTGGAGTTGGCCAACCTCGCAAACCTTCCCATCACGTTGTATCCCGGAATGAAGATTGGCCAAATCAGTTTCATCAAGATGACATCGCCGGCAGAGAAGCCATACGGCTCTGGTGCAGCAGGTTCGAAGTATCAAGGACAACGTGGCCCAACACCTAGTCGATATTTCGAAAACTTTAAGAAGTAGTCATGTCTGGGGAAATTCACCAGTCACGAAAACTGGAAGATGTCTTGTACGACATTCGTGGACCCGTGTTGGTGGAAGCAAAGCGATTGGAAGAACAGGGCCATCGCATCACAAAGTTGAATATTGGAAACCCTGCACCGTTTGGTTTTGAAGCACCGCCGGAAATTTTGGTTGATGTTGTTCGAAATCTGTCTGAATCACAGGGATACTCCGATTCACAAGGAATTCGTTCCGCGCGCACCGCAATTGTGCAGCATTATCAACTTCGCGGTATCGACATCACAGACCCTGATGACATTTGGTTGGGTAATGGCGCAAGTGAACTCATTCAACTTGCGTTGAATGCGTTACTTGACGAAGGCGATGAAGTTCTCATTCCTGCACCGGATTATCCGTTGTGGACCGCGTCAACAAGCTTGGCTGGCGGCAAACCAGTTCATTACTTGTGCAACGAAGAAGATTCATGGAATCCAGATCTCGACGACATACGTTCAAAGATCACGTCTCGTACACGCGCAATCGTTGTTATTAATCCCAACAATCCAACGGGTGCTGTGTATAGCCAGAAAATTCTTCGGCAAATTGCAGATATTGCACTTGAGCGAAACCTCATTATTTTTGCGGACGAAATCTACGACAAAATTTTGTACGACGATGCAGTGCACCACACGTTTGCAGCAGTTGCACCAGATGTATTGACATTTACATTCAATGGTTTGTCCAAGGCGTATCGTCTGGCAGGTTTCCGTTCGGGCTGGATGATGGTGACGGGACCACGCAAGCACGCAGAGAGCTACATCGAAGGCATCAACATGTTGACAAACATGCGCTTGTGCCCAAATGTGCCAGCACAACATGCCATTCAAACTGCATTAGGTGGACGTCAAAGCATCAACGACCTTGTGTTGCCCGGTGGACGTTTGTTGGCGCAACGCGATGCTGCAGTGAAAGCGCTCGAAGAAATCCCCGGGGTGTCATGCGTGACACCAAAGGGCGCGTTGTACGTGTTTCCGAAACTTGATCCTGAGATGTATCCCATTGAAGATGATCGGCGTTTTGTTCTTGACTTCTTGCGTGCAGAACATGTTCTGCTTGTTCAAGGAACTGGTTTCAACTGGCCAAAGCCAGACCACTTGCGCATCGTCACGTTGCCATGGGCAAAAGACCTCACCGAGGCCATCGGACGTTTGGGTCGTTTCTTGTCTACGTGGGTGCCACCCAAAGACTGAACCTTCTCTTAGTTAGTCGCGCATCACAATCGCACCGATGGCTTCTTCTGCAAAGTTCCACCACTGTTCAGTCAATGCTTCATCATCTTGTAGCTCTGCATAGATGGCGCTGCTAATCAGCGAAATATTAAAGATGGCAAACGCTTTACTGTCGAGATCTGATCGAACCCAACCGCGCTCTTTTGCAAAATTGACTGCCTCAACAGTTGGAGCAAGGGACTCTGTCATTTCCTTGACGACGGATTCTCGAAGCAGATCGCGCTTGATGGATGCACCTATTAGTTCTGCTCGGATTTCTCGCACGGCTCTGCGCCCAGAGTGCATTGAATATTTGTACACACCAAGAACCACGGTGAGAAATTCCGCCCGACTCGTACATGCCTTGACGGCCGAAAGAAATGGGTCGATGACTGAGGCCAAATTGACC
>JBIIJW010000054.1:0-7799 GCA_044233525.1 Ilumatobacteraceae bacterium
CATGAGGCCCGACAGATGTTGCGTCTGCTGAGTGCCCGCACTCATCGGGTGCACACCGGAGTTGCACTCTGTGGCCCAGACGGAGTTCAGTCTCTTGTCGTGACATCTCTTGTCACATTTCACCCCATCACCGACGAGACCCTCGAGTGGTATCTCGAAACTGGGGAGTGGCAGGGCAAAGCGGGGTCCTATGCCATCCAGGGGCTCGGCTCCACATTGGTGGAGGGGTTTCGGGGATCGCTCACAAACATCATCGGCTTGCCCCTTCGGGAAACCGCCCGGCTGGTGGGGGTGGAACCCTCGGGAGACCCATCCCTCATTGATTAGCACTCGCTCACCTCGGTTGCTAACGGGGCCAGTGCGTCCGTATCATTAGCAATCGCACTCCTTGAGTGCTAAACCCCCCGAGTCGGGAGACCGGCTCGGATTTCCATCTGCGAAACGCTGATTATTCGGAGGAAACATGAACCTGAAGCCACTCGACGACCGCATCGTGGTCAAGCCCAGCGAAGCCGAGCAGACCACTGCATCTGGACTCGTTATCCCAGACACCGCAAAAGAAAAGCCACAGCAGGGAACAGTTCTCGCTGTTGGCCCAGGACGCTGGAGCGACGACGAAGGCAAGCACTTTGCACTCGACGTCAAAGTCGGTGACGTTGTGTTGTACAGCAAGTACGGCGGAACAGAAATCTCACACGGTGGCGATGACCTTCTCATTCTCACCAGCCGCGACGTACTCGCAGTTGTTACAAAGTAGGTCTTTCACATGGCAAAGCAATTGAAGTTTCACGACGAAGCTCGTCGTGCATTAGAGGCTGGCGTTAACAAGCTTGCCGACACAGTCAAGGTCACACTCGGACCAAAGGGACGCAACGTCGTTCTCGACAAGAAGTTCGGTGCACCAACAATCACCAATGACGGTGTGTCCATTGCGAAGGAAGTCGAAATCGACGATCCGTTCGAGAACATGGGCGCGCAATTGGTGAAAGAAGTTGCCACAAAGACAAACGATGTCGCCGGTGACGGAACCACTACTGCAACTGTTCTTGCACAAGCAATTGTGCAACAAGGCATGCGCAACGTTGCTGCCGGTGCAAACCCAATGGGTTTGAAGCGTGGCATTGAAAAGGCTGTTGCAGCCGCAGTGGAATCAATTAAGAGCCAAGCAAAAGAAGTGGACGACAAGGGAGACATCTCCAGCGTTGCCACCATTTCTGCAGCAGACGCCAGCATTGGTCAAGTCATTGCAGACGCAATCGACAAAGTCGGCAAAGACGGCGTTGTAACCGTTGAAGAGAGCAACACATTCGGAACAGAACTTGAGTTCACCGAAGGTATGCAGTTCGACAAGGGTTACCTCTCGCCATACTTCGTCACCGATCAAGACCGTCAAGAAGCTGTTATCGACGAGCCGTACATCTTGTACTACTCATCGAAGATTTCTTCGGTGCAGTCACTGTTGCCAGCATTGGAAGCAGTCATGAAGACAGGGCGCCCATTGCTCATCATCGCTGAAGATGTAGAAGGTGAAGCACTCGCAACCCTCGTTGTCAACAAGATTCGTGGAACCTTCAACTCAACAGCAGTGAAGGCGCCTGGATTTGGCGATCGCCGTAAGGCAATGTTGCAAGACATGGCAGTTCTTACTGGTGGCCAGGTCATCAGTGAAGAAGTTGGCTTGAAGTTGGAGAACGTCACGCTCGATCTCTTGGGTCGTGCAAAGCGCGTCATCATCACCAAGGACAACACCACCATCGTCGACGGTGCTGGTGACAAGACTGAAGTCAACGGTCGCATCAGCCAAATCAAGACCGAAATCGACAACACCGATTCCGATTGGGACCGCGAGAAATTGCAAGAGCGCTTAGCCAAGCTTGCTGGCGGCGTGGCACTCATCAAGGTGGGCGCAGCAACAGAAGTAGAGCTCAAGGAAAAGAAGCACCGCATCGAAGACGCCATCTCGGCAACGCGTGCAGCTATTGAAGAGGGAGTTGTCGCTGGAGGCGGCACCGCACTTCTTCGTAGTCGCCCAGCAGTGTTGAAGGTTGTGGAGTCGCTGACTGGCGACGAAGCAACTGGCGCCCGTACCGTGTATGACGCGTTGGTCGCTCCGGCCAAGCACATTGCCGACAACGCCGGCCTTGAAGGTTCTGTTGTAGTCCAGCGCGTTGAGTCTGAGAAGGGCTCGATGGGCTTGAATGCTGCCACCGGCGAATACGTCGACCTGGTGGCCGCCGGAATCATCGACCCTGCAAAGGTCACCCGAGCTGCTCTCCAGAACGCCGCATCCATTGCTGCTCTGGTCCTCACCACCGAATGTCTCGTGGCCGACAAGCCAGAGAAAAACCCTGCCCCTATGGGTGGCGGCATGCCCGGTGGCATGGGAATGATGTAGGAAATTTCCTGGAATAAACCCCACCCAAGGGCGGTTATATCTAGAGCCTCCCGTTGATGGCCCAGACCCGTAAGGGCTGGGCCATCAATATTTTTCCTCTACGGTTGTACTCATGAGCGACGACGACATGCGCGACATGATTGAAGATGCAGTCGGCGACACGTTTGACAAAAAAGTCGATCGTCGTTTTCAACGCAAGAGGAAACATCTCTGGCTAGTGCAACTACTGGAATACGCGATTGGGTTTGCACTTGCGTGGTCTGCATCTCGCGCAAACGAACCCCTGATTCCTGCAATTGTTGCTGGTGCGGTGATTGCCAATGCTGCAATCGTTAAAGCTCCCTTGTCTGCATTTCGTATCACCGGTCCACAGTTACATCGAGTTATCGGAATTGTTCTCTCCGTTGCGATATTCGTCGCAGCAATTGTTGTTGATGTTGACGCAGGGACAAGAGCAGTACTTGTGATTGGCGCATTGGCAGAGGGCTTTGTGTCGGTACGCTTCGGGCATGGCATTTGAACGACCTGCACCAGATCTCTCCAAGTTAATTGCCGCGTGGGACGCGTGGGAAAAAGGTGAAGAGATGCCCGGAAAAGTTTTGGCAAACCTGAAGACCGCTGGTCTTGCAGAGATTCTTGCTGAGTTGAAGTCAACTGGTTGGACCCCGAGCGCATCGTGACCACGCGTCGCGGAGGCTCTCAAGTCATTCCGCGCCCAGATGAATGGCGCTTTGGCACTTCACCCACATGGTTGCAGGCCAACGCACAGCACAACTTTTCGCTGTCGCATATTGAAGCGCGCCTTGGCGCGCATGTTCCCGCAGATCAGCCTGCAGCTGCTGGCGTCAACGATGAATGGTTAGCTACTGCTCGGGCCTCTGCGGTTCTGGTTCCGTTTATGGAAACAGAAGATGGTGTTTCGGTTGTTCTCACTCGACGTGCTGATCATCTAAAGAACCACCGCGGAGAAGTGTCGTTTCCAGGCGGTCGGGTGGAGGAGTCTGAGTCGCTGATTGAAGCAGCAATTCGTGAAGCTGAAGAAGAAATCAACCTTGACTCAACACTGGTGCGTGTTGTGGGTCAACTTGATCCGCATGCCACGTTTGTGAGCAATAGTTTGATAGTTCCCATCGTTGCGATTGTTGAAAGAACAGCTCAGTTTGTGGCAAATGAGAGCGAAGTCTCTCGCATCATCACGGTTCCTCTCGCTGAGTTGGCTCATCCAGATTCATATATGAATGAATGGTGGAACACGCCGCGTGGGGAATTGAACATTCATTTCTTCTATCTACACGACGAAACAATTTGGGGCGCAACTGGTCGTATCTTGCGACAAGTGTTTGACGTTCTGTGTTAACTACGGGCCAGCATAAACACGAACAGCGGAGTAATACGTTTCTGCCCACGCTGTGCATGATGTACGCGCGGCCTTTGGTCGTTGTCTGCAATTGGCCAACATGTCTTTCTTGAAGACCATGTCTACTTTGGCGCGCATCTCAGCTGTCCACCATTGACCGCCATCTAGTTTTCCAATGTTGCGATACGCAAAATCGTGTCGCCGACAGGCGTTGTAAAAGTCGTAGGTGCGACCAGAGCTTCCCAAAACAGGCACTGAACAACCGTCTGTTGTCCACGTGAGCCGTGAATCCCTGTTCCCTGAATCTGCTGTTCGAATGAAAGTTGCCAAGCTGGTGTTAAAGACAAGTTTCTTTGCCACTACATGGGCTGGAGGGGGAGGAGTTGCCGACAGACAGGCGGCAACAAGAATCGAGGCAAGAAAAGCCATGAGAATCTCCTTCGCATGGCGTTGTGTACCTCGTGAGTTCCTCACGGGAAAATCAGTTCTCTAGGCGCGATAACACTTCAAGAGAAGTGCCATTTCGACAGCGCCAACTGCGGCTTCGTCGCCTTTGTTGTCGATGCCGGGTCCACTTCGATCGAGCGCCTGCTGTTCTGTGTTAACGGTCAGAACTCCGAACATCACAGGAATACCGGTGGCCAATTGCGCATCCTGAATTCCTCGCGCTGCTTCATTGCAGACGTAATCGAAGTGTGGCGTATCTCCCCGAATGACCGTTCCTAAACAGATAATGGCGTCAACCTTTCCTGTTTCCGCTAACGCTTTGGCGGCCAACGGAAGTTCAAACGCGCCAGGCACCCACGATTCAAGAATGTCTCCATCGGCAACGTTGAGACGCTCTAAGCCTCGAAGCGCTCCGTCGCGAAGGTTGGTGACGATGTGATCGTTGAATCGCGCACCGATGATGGCAATTCGCAAACCGGATCCGTCTAAGTCGGGTAGTGCGCTACTTGAACCTGCACGTGTCATTTTGCTTCTCCATTGTTCATATCGATGAGATGGCCCATCCGTTCGCGCTTGGTGCGAAGGTACGCCTCATTCTCGGGTGTGGGAATGGTGTTGATGGGAACGCGCTCAACAACAGACAATCCGTAGCCACCCAAGCCACCATATTTTGCTGGATTGTTTGTCATGAGGCGAAGCTTTCTCACACCGAGATCAGCCAGTATCTGTGCGCCGATGCCATACTCGCGACTGTCAACGGGCAGGCCAAGTTCAACATTCGCATCAACAGTGTCGAGACCTTGGTCTTGTAGAGAGTACGCACGAATTTTGTGACCAATTCCAATTCCGCGTCCTTCATGACCACGCAAGTACACAATGACACCAGCGCCGGCCTTGTCGACCATGGCCATTGCAGCGGCAAGTTGTGGCCCGCAGTCGCATCGACGAGATCCAAAGACATCGCCCGTGAGGCATTCACTGTGGACGCGTACCAGCACTTGTTCCTCTTGTGAGATGTCACCCTTGACGAAGGCGAGGTGTTCAACACCATCAATGGTGCTGCGGTAGGCGACACAGTTGAACGCACCGAATTCAGTGGGAACAGTTGCTTCGCCCATTCGCTCAACGAGACGTTCGTGGTGGCGGCGATACTCAATTAACTGTGCAATGGACGACAACAGCAATCCGTGTTCTTTGCAGAACTTCTTCAATGAATCAAGACGCATCATGGTGCCGTCGTCATGTTGAATCTCGCAAATAACGCCGACCGGCTGGCATCCAGCGAGTCGAGCCAAGTCAACTGCGGCCTCGGTGTGTCCTGCACGCTTCAGAACTCCACCTTGGCGCGCACGCAACGGGAAAATATGGCCTGGTCGGGCAAACGCCTTGAACGACACATCAGGGTTAGCAATCGCACGCACGGTGGCGGCACGGTCTGCTGCACTAATGCCCGTGGACGTTCCTTCAATGACGTCAACAGTGACGGTGTAGGCCGTGCGTTGGCTTTCAGTGTTCTGCTCCACCATGAGTGGGAGACGCAGTTCTTCACATCGCTCATCTGTTAACGGCGCACAGATGACGCCAGTTGAATAACGAACGATGAATGCGAGTTTCTCAGGGGTTGCGAACTCTGCAGCCATGATGAAGTCCCCTTCGTTCTCACGGTCTTCATCGTCCACCATGACAACAATGTCTCCTCGGCCAATTGCCGCAATGACATCTTCAATGGGGTCAAGTAATGATTCGCTCATGGCGTACCAACTTTCTGGTGTTGTAGTTCTAAAACGATTTCAAGGTCGTCATCCATATGCATGGTTGACGTGATGGTGTATTCCTCAAGTGACAGCTGCTGGTCACCAACAAACACTCCAGGTGCAGTGTCTGAGCCACTCACAACGGGCGCAATGTGAAACACGTATTGATTAATGAGTCCGTGTCGGTGAAATTCAGTGGCAATTGTTGGTCCACCTTCCACCATTAGTTGAACGACACCCTCTTGTCCGAGAGAGTTCAGTAGAGACTCAACGTCTTCTTTCCAGACAACACACGGATGCACTTTTGCGGTCTCTGGAAGTGGAGTTGACCTACTCAGGACAATGCGTCGTGGTGAGGGGCCATCAACGTGGCGAACAGTTAATTCAGGATCATCGTTGAGAACGGTGTTTGCCCCAACAACAATCGCGTCACTTTGTGCGCGCAATTCATGAACACGGCGCCGAGCTTTCTCGCCAGTAATCCATCGTGGACCATTTGGAATTGCAGTACGCGCATCGAGTGTGGTGGCCATCTTCAACACAACAAATGGTCGGCCAGTTTTTCGATGAAACAAGTACGGGTTGAGTTGTTGTTGAATGTCGTCTGTAAGAACTCCCGTAGTAACTGTGAGCCCGGCCGATTGCAAACGGCTGATTCCAGTCCCAGCAACTAACGGGTCTGGGTCTGAGATGCCAATAACAACGTGCGAAATTCCTGCGTTGATAATGGCTTCGGTGCATGGACCAGTTCGACCTGTGTGGTTGCAGGGTTCCAACGTGGAATACAAGGTTGCACCAGTGACGTTGGCGCCAGCCTCACGGGCAGATGTGAGTGCGACAATTTCAGCGTGGGCTCCGCCAGGTGGCTGAGTGAAACCTTCGAAGACACGACCATCGCTGCATACAACAACCGCACCAACCCACGGGTTCGGACGCGCGTGAAGTCGCGCGCGGTCGGCCATATGCATGGCATGGCGCATGAGCGCCTCGTGGTCTGTCATGTTGTGTCCTTGCTCCCATCCGGACTCTTACCGTCGGCCTCAGAATTTCACTGAGTCGGCCTCAGCACCGAAGTGTTGAGGTTCGCGGGCTGTAACCGCCGGTCGGGACTTTCACCCAAACCCTGCAAGGGGTGTTTTTGTTGAACGGTTGTTCAACGACTTCAGGCTATGCGCTTGGATACTTGCTCAACAACCCGACAATATGACGCCAGAGGTTCATGACGGGCACGATGTCCTTTGGGTCGGTCATGCCGAGAATGGGGCTAAAGGTGCCAGCGCCAAGGCCAATTGCAATTGCCTGGATTGCTGCTTGACGTGCGATGGAGGGATCGATTTTTTCGATGTCGATGTAGCGCTGTGTGAGCGCGTCGAGAATCGGCATGTCTTCGAAAAGTCCGCCGGTATCAACGCCTTCTAAGTCCAACCACAAAACAAGGCGAACCGCACCACTGACAGCTGGATCAAGAAAGTTAATGGCGGGTATTCCTGGTTCGGCTGTCTTGACTTTCTCGGCAATCTCCAAGAACTGTTGCCGCACGACCGCCAACAGTAAGCCGTTCTTTGAACCGAACCAGTTGTGAACGAACCCGTGGTTGACATCGGCGAGTTCGGCAATATCGCGAACGCCAACTTCTGAATACGGCTTGGTTTGAATCAATTCACGGGCAGCCTCAATCAGGCGACGTTCACCCTCGGCTCGCGTGATGGGGGAACGGCGTTTCGGCTTTGCTTCGCCGGTGGTCGGCTTTTTCTGCTTGGCCGCAACTTTTCCCATGGCTAGACCCTATTCCGAATCGTTGACTGTTCGCTTCATCACTTGATGAAAAGTCTCAAACTGTTTATAT
>JBIIJW010000233.1:0-2856 GCA_044233525.1 Ilumatobacteraceae bacterium
CAAGCATTCCCATTAAGGTCGGCACTGTGATTTTTGCTGTTTCCAAAATGCACGAAAGCGGATTTATCCGTGGCTAGACGTTTTGGATTCGCAAGAAAGAAGGGTTCCGAAGACGATGGGGCGGGTTGGATCTATGCCGACTTGTTTCTTGCTCTCATGGTGGTGGGACTCGGATCTGCGGTCATCACATCTAGTTCGCCATCGTCGGGCGCAACTCAGCCCAAAACATTTCAATTGAGTTGTGCAGAGTTTGCGGTTCGAGTACCCGGAAACATTCGCTCTGGCGGGCAACAGATTGAACAGGCAATTTCGGCTGAGATTGCCAAACGTGGATGGACACCAGATTCTTCAAAGCCTGGTCTCGTCATCGTGATGGGTGGATTCTCTGGAAGTGAGACCCCTGGTGCCGGCGACGGACGCGCAAAGTCCATCCTTCCTCAGTTACGTGCGGCGTCTCCATCTCTAAAACAAGTGGAGATGAGAACTGCCGGCGCACGTTCTGTTCGCGTTGACGGAGTGCAAACCACGGTGGGTGGCGCGGGGTCGTACGTCATGGTGGTGTATTTGTTATTCAGCGGTCCGCCGCTGACGGAAGATTGCACTCGTTAGGAGTCTTTATGTCAATGTCCGCTCACGCCCATAGCGATGCAGTCGCCGCTGTCGATAAGTGGTTGACCGTCTCGAAGCAAGTGAGGTCTCTTAGTTCAAGTGCTCGCGTGTTTATTGATGATCTTCAAAACAATCGAAACCAAGAACGTTGGTCGCGTGTCAATGTTGAACAGATTTTGCCCTACAGAGCAGAGACTCCTCGACTTCTCATGGTGATTCGAGCAGGTGCATTATTCCTGCCGATTCTTTTGACTTGGCTTGCCTTATCTCAAGTCATTGGGCCCTTTGCGTTGTATCTACAGAATCAGCAAAGTAGCGCCAACTTTCTGTGGTTCTGGCAAACAAATCCCGGAAATTCCTTTGCTGAAGTGTGGTCATTGAGCCACGTTGCCCTCACCGACGCCGCAGTCCTGGCATTCCTCACAGTGCTTGCCATGCGAATCTCTTGGTGGGAAACGTCGCGTGCAGAAAAGTCTGAAAATGCCTACGCAGAGATGTTGTCAGCTTTGGAATTCCACTTTGTGTCTGTTCGGGATAACTGAGCAAGAACAGAAACTCCAACCAGTACGAGGGCGGCACCGACGAATCGTGGTGCAGTCAAATCTTCATTCAAGAGAGCAACACCGATTGCAATAGAGACCACTGGCTCAATCGTGCTCAGAACAGCAGATTCACCTGGCCCGATTCGTGCGACTCCGGCAAAGAAGAATCCCATCGCAAGAATTGTTGAGATCACTGATGCCGCCGCAACGGCCGTCCATCCTGTTGTATCTGAAGGAAGTGACGGTTTGGTCACAATGAAGATGAGTGCATGAGCCGTGGCCGCACCAACCATGACATAGGTCAAGGAAATAAAGGCACCAGCATGATGCACGACTTTGCTACTCACCAAGATGTAGCCCGAGTACCAAATTGCCGCACCCAGCATGAGCGCAACACCAATCCAAGATCCAGCTTGCACCTGTCCGGCCGTTAATGCCGTACCAGATACTGCAACGGCGAGACACAACATTGTGTTTCGAGAAGGCGTATGTCGAAACACCAGCCAACTGGCTAGAACAACAAAGACCGGATACGAATAGAAAATCACTGTTGCCAAACTGATGTCAATGCGATCTACCCCAAAGAAAAAGAAACTTGCTTGCGGCGAGTAACCAATCGCACCAAGTAGGAACAATTGAAATTCAATTTTTCGGGGTGGACGCGGTTCGTGACGTTGTCGCGTAAATCGAATCAGCAACATAATGGCCGTGGCAATAACGAATCGGCCCAGCAACATTCCGAATGGTTCTGCACCATGGTCGTAGGCGACTCGTGCAAACCAGGGCAAGAGGCCAAAGGCCGCACCACTGATGAGAATGTAGAAAACGCCCACGCGACAACGGTAGTGGGGAACAGGTCTAGTTCTTGGAGTCTTTCATTCGCTCAGCAATTTCGCGGTCGCGCTTCATCACATTGCGAACAAGAACAGTTCCGACTGTTCCGAGTCCGATCATCATGAATCCAAAGGTGAGATACTGCAGCGAACCTCCGCGATCACCGGCCTGTTGCGGCTTCTTCCCGCATCCAGGTTTTGGAAGAAATCCGATGCAATCGGACGGTTCTTTCTCAAGGTCGTAAACAAACGTTGAATCGGGTGACGGCGGAATCGTCGTATCGCTGGTCTCCGATGCGTTCACAGCAGACAAGCCAAAGGGGGCGAAGGTGAGAACAACGGCACATACGGCAGCGGCAAGTCGGGGCATGCCTCTATCGTCACACGCCAACTAAGGTGAAACAAATCATGGGAGACACCGCAGTCAAAAGTCACGAAACCGTTCTTGTTGTTGACTTTGGCGCTCAATACGCCCAACTCATTGCACGAAGAGTGCGAGAGGCGCAGGTGTACTCAGAAATTGTCTCGCATCGCATCACTGCCGCAGAAGTCGCTGCCAAGGCACCGCGCGCCATCATTCTGTCGGGTGGGCCGAAAAGCGTTCACATCGATGGTGCGCCCGCACTAGATGCAGAGATTTATCACCTCGGCATTCCCATCCTCGGCATTTGCTACGGCTGCCAGTTAATTGCTCAGCAACTCGGTGGAACTGTTGCACGTGGTGGGCGAGGCGAGTATGGCCGTGCAACATTGACACGCGACGGCAACTCACACGTACTTGCTCAGAATGCGCCGCACACCCATGACGTGTGGATGAGCCACTTTGATTTTGTTAGTGACGTACCAGAAGGGTTCACCACCACCGCATCAAC
>JBIIJW010000249.1:0-2605 GCA_044233525.1 Ilumatobacteraceae bacterium
TATTACATGACTCGCCAAGTCATCATGGTGTTCTACGGGGAAGCCCGTTGGCATGACCACTCTGAAGAACATGGCGCACATGGTGATCACACGCCGCACGAGAGCCCGTGGACTATGTTGACGCCTCTCATTGTTCTTGCTGGATTGTCAATCGTTGGCGGCGTGATGCAGTTGCCATTCTCTAAAGAGACGCATTGGTTGGAACACTGGTTAGAGCCAGTCGTGCACCATGCCGAGGCAGACATTTATAAATCATGGGCCTATAACAACAAGTGGTTACTGCTTGGTCTTGCAGTTGTTGTTGCAGCCACCGGAATCTTGGCGTCAGTCGCTGTCTACGCAAAAGGCAAGTTCAAGAAAGTCGAGCCACAAATCTTGGCTGACGCATGGAAATATGACTCTGCAATCTCATCTTTCGTTGGAGGCCCTGGCTACAAGGCGTTTGATGCAGTGGCAGCGTTTGATGCAGTTGTCGTTGATGGCGCAGTGAATGGTGTCGGCAAAGAAGTGCGCGCCGCTAGTGGTTTGTTGAGCCGAGTGCAGACCGGATTCGTTCGTTCATACGCACTCATCATTGGAATCGGAGTGGTTGTCATGCTTGCTTGGTTCCTCGTGAGAGGAGTTCTCTGATGAGTTCAACTGCACTATTCGCAGCAAGTAAAGCAGTTGATGCAGCACCATTTCCTGTGTTGACGTGGCTGATTCTCTTGCCATTAATCGGATCAATCGCCGTCGCACTCCTCAGCAACCGTCGCCCCGAGTACATCAAACTCACCGCAACTCTCATCAGCGTCGCTACTGCTGCTTTGGCGTTGTGGATGCTTCTGAACTTCTCAACACACGATGGTGGATTCCAATTTGTATCGCAACATGAATGGATCTCACGTTGGGGAATCTCGTGGCATTTAGGAGTTGACGGTATTTCGTTGTTCCTTGTTGTTCTCACGGGAATCTTGTTTCCACTTGTCATTCTCGGAATCGACCCTCATCATGATGAAAAGCGCTACCTCGCCTGGGTTCTCTTGTTGGAAGCAGGCGTCATGGGCAGTTTCCTCAGCCTTGACCTTTTCTTGTTCTTCATCTTCTTTGAAATAGTTCTCGTGCCGATGTATTTCCTCATCGGCGGATGGGGCTACGACAAGCGCATTTATGCCGCTACAAAGTTCTTCTTGTACACCATGTTCGGGTCAGCTTTTATGTTGGTGGGCATCATCGCAACGGCAGCGTTAGCGCGTCGCGACATTGGGTACCTCACATTTGACCTCGTCACCATCGCGGAAAACGCCAGCTTCACAACGAATACAGGACGCTGGTTGTTCTTGTCGTTTGCCATCGCATTCGCTGTGAAGGTTCCGATCTTCCCATTGCACACGTGGTTGCCAGACGCACATACTCAAGCGCCAACAGGCGGCTCGGTCATTCTTGCTGGTGTCTTGTTGAAGATGGGTACATACGGTTTCTTGCGCTTTGGTCTGTATTTGTTCCCAGAAGCAACGGTGTGGGCAAAGCCGGTTTTTCTTACCTTGGCAACCATTGGAATTCTGTATGGTGCAATCGCCGCAACGATGCAGAAAGACCTCAAGCGCCTTGTTGCGTATTCATCCGTTGCTCACCTTGGATTCATTGTGCTTGGCACGTTCGCCATCACATCACAGTCGCTCACAGGAAGCGTTGTGCAAATGGTGAACCACGGAGTCTCAACAGGCGCACTGTTCCTCCTCGTTGGAATGATCTACGAGCGTCGTCACACGCGTGCAATTACTGAGTTAAAGGGAATTCAGTCCGTCGCACCAATTTTTGCGGCCGCATTTATGGTGGTGATGTTGTCATCTATTGGCGTGCCTGGTTTGAACGGTTTCGTCGGAGAGTTCCTCATCCTCATTGGTTCATTTGAAACTGCTCGCTGGTGGACAGTCGTTGCTGCAACCGGTGTCATCCTTGCGGCACTGTATTTGTTATGGGCGTATCAACGGGTGTTCCATGGAGAGCCAGACGAAGACAACTCAAAGTTTGCCGAAATCACTCTGAAAGAAGGCGCACTCATCGGAGTCTTCATTGGATTGATTGCGTTCACCGGCTTGTATCCAAAACCAATGCTCGAGCGAATTGAACCAGCAGTCAACAACCTCATTACACACGTTGAAGACAAGACTGACTACAAGGCGCCAGCAAGTGCATCGCATGGAACGTCAAAAGAGACTGAACACAAGGGAGGCGAGTGATGATCGCTGCAGGTCTCATCGCTCCTGATATTCAGTGGGCTCAAATACTTCCGCTCTTGGTCTTGTTAGCCGGTACGTGCATCTTGTTGCTGTCCACGTTGGCCGGAAACTTGCCTCGAGTTGTTGCTCCCGCCATCACGTTTGTGACTGCCTCCGTTGCGCTTGTGCTTTCGGGAATCCGTTGGAACGAGCTGTACTTCGTCAAGGGGTCATATCTCATCGGAGAAGCAATCATTGAAGACAGGTTCGCGGTATTTGCGACCATCGTCATTCTCGTGGGAGTTTTGTGCGCCACCTTGTTGATGTCTGCGCATCACGATGAGGCAAATGGTGACAGTCTCGAACAGTTTGCACTTCTTCTCACATCAGCCATCGGAGCAATT
>JBIIJW010000250.1:0-2599 GCA_044233525.1 Ilumatobacteraceae bacterium
TGCACCAACCGCGGACATTCACGACATGCAGTGATGTCTGCAGTGACTTTTTTCAGGGAATCCACGGCTCTCACAGTAGGTTGAATTCTGCATGGCAACCGCAAAGAAAAAGCAGGCCCCACCGTCATCCACCTTGATTCTTCTGGTGCGACACGGCCAAACCCCCACCACGGGCAAAATCCTCCCAGGTCGGGCCGCTGGGCTTCACTTGGCCGAAGCGGGAACCTCTCAAGCGCATCGAGTAGCCGAACGCATCGCCGAACTTCCTCGCGTTGACGCCATTTACGCATCGCCTCTTGAGCGTGCGCGTGAAACAGCAGCACCTATTGCAAAAGCATTGAAGCAGCGCGTGAAGATTGACAAGGGACTGTTGGAGTGCGACTTTGGTGACTGGACTGGCGCCGAACTTGGCAAGTTGATGAAGTTGCCTGAGTGGTCCACTGTGCAGAAAGCGCCCAGCACGTTTCGTTTTCCGAACGGTGAGTCGTTCACTGAAATGCAAACCCGTATGGTCACCGCTCTCGACAAAATTCGCGCCGCCCATCCAGGCGGAACTGTTGTCTGCGTGTCGCACGCAGACCCCATTAAGGCAGCCGTTGCGCACGCGATGGGAACCCACCTCGATTTGTTCCAGCGCATTGTGATCGGTACCTGTTCCGTGAGTGCTATTGCATACTCATCGCATGGGCCAATTGTCCTCACGGTGAACTCCACTGGTGGTTCACTTGCCGAACTACGTCCATCCTGATCAACCTGACACACTGGTACTTACATGAGCATGTATTTCGATTTTGAAAATGCAGAAGCATTTGCAGCGGGCGCCATTGGCGAACCTGGTCAGCGAACTTTTTATTTGCAAGTGCGCGCTGAAGGTCGCGTGGTATCGGTGAAGTGCGAGAAATCGCAAGTGCAAGCTCTTAGCACCTACTTGCGCGACATGTTGGCCGACATGCCAGACACTGGTCCAGCATTAGATCCCACAAAGTCATCTCTCATGAACCCGGTGGAACAAGATTTCGTTCTCGGCTCAATTGGACTTGGCGTAGATCGCACCAACATGCGCATGGTGGTCCAACTTGAAGAGATGGTCTTCATCGACGAAGAAGAAGACGACGACGATATTTTCGACATTCTGGACGATGACGACGATGACGAATCTCCCACCACGGTTCTACGTGTACTGCTCACTCCTGAACAGGTACGAGCATTTTGTGACACAGCAGATTTATTTGTGACTGCGGGCCGCGCAACATGCAAGTGGTGCAGTCAGCCAATTAATCCCACCGGACACGCGTGTCCGAAATTCAACTAGGCATGAAACACGATCCTTCAGTAGTGGATCGTCTCACCCACGGGGCCATTGACATTGAAGGTCGTATGCCCAACTCATCAAACGCCACGTTTCTCGTGACAATTGGCGAACACCGCGGCGATGACTCAGCGATGAAAGCCATCTATAAGCCGTTGATGGGTGAGCGTCCGCTGTGGGATTTCGACCCCGGCCTGTACAAGCGCGAAGTGGCGGCGTACCGCTTAAGCGATGTGCTGGGCTTTCACATTGTTCCGCCCACGGTGATTCGCGATGACCAGTTGGGCGAAGGATCTCTGCAGTTATTTGTTGAGCACGACCCATCACAGCACTACTTCACCTTTCTCGACGGTCGCCCCGAGTTACACGACAGACTTCGCGCAATGGCCGTCTTTGATGTTGTTGCCAATAACACCGACCGCAAAGGTGGTCATGTGTTGGTCGATGCAGACAGCAATGTGTGGGGAATAGACCATGGCGTGTGCTTCAGCGACGAGTTCAAGTTACGAACGGTCATCTGGGATTTCGCAGGCGAACAGATTGACGACAGTCTTCTCGCACCATTAGAACCATTCGTGCAATCAGTTCCCGTTGCTGTCGCGGCGCTTCTCACCGATGACGAAATTGAAGCAATGGTGGAACGCGCAGAATGGTTGCTGGAGAATCGCATCTTCCCCGCCGCTGAGAGCCGATATCAGTACCCATGGCCTCTTCTCTAGACGAACTCATACAGCGTGCAGACCTCGACGGTTTGGTGCGTCATGTTGACGATGCATGTTCTGCCCGCGACTGGGAACACGTGTTACGTATTCGAAACGAAGCGCGCGCAGCAGTAAAAACTGGCCGGCAACTGTGGCCCATTGCTACCTTGGCCAACTATCGGCTTGCGCTCTGGGCACCAGCAGAATTAGCGGTGCGCGCTCTAGACGACACAGCTCGCACGTTCATGCCAGGTCCCGTTAGTGAAATTCTCGCGGTTCATCACACCTGGGAACAACTAGAGCCGTTTTTGGCGCTTGATCATGACCGTTCGTTGGTGGCGTATGAGCGCGCATTGCGCCGTGACGTCATACCGCCATCAGAAGATCATGCACTTGAGATTCCCTTTGCGTTAGCTGAGTGGGAACCCGAGTACTCAACCGCTACATACAACGACGATGGCGTGGTGGACGACATGCCGCCACTCAACACACGATGGCACTCTGTTGACACTCGTGGCGCAGATGCGTTGGACGACAACACGGTTCACGCATTCACGCGAATGATGGAACCGTGGACTGCACATTCAAA
>JBIIJW010000030.1:0-10546 GCA_044233525.1 Ilumatobacteraceae bacterium
CGCGACATCATTTCGTACGAAGTCGAGCGTTTCACGTTGGACCAAGCTCAGCGCCAAGCAGCACCGCTTGTTGCACAACTTCGTGAAGTTGTTGAAGGATTCCGCCAAGCAGAGCTCGATCGTTTTGGCAGCCGCTTGTCAGACATGACCGACGAACAGCGCGAAGTGGTCGAATCCATTACCCGTGGAATTGTGGCGAAGTTGCTTCACAGCCCTTCGGTTCGTTTGCGTGAAGCCGCCGGAACACCACAAGGCGAGCGTTTGTCTGCGGCCGTTCGAGATTTGTTTAATCTCGATTAGTACTTGTCTATGACCGTTCTCAGAATCGCCACACGTTCAAGCGCTCAAGCACGCGCTCAGTCCGAACACGTTGGTGCGCTCATTACTCGTGCGCAACCCCATGTTGCTGTGGAGTACGTCTATGTAGACACTCGCGGTGATGTCAACGCAACAACACCGTTGCACCAAATGGGTGGGCAAGGCGTCTTCGTGAAAGAGGTGCAGCACGCAGTTCTTGATGGGCGAGCAGACATCGCAGTTCATTCAGCGAAAGATTTACCATCACAAAAGGCAGACGGATTGATCATCGGTGCAATCGGTGAACGACGCACCCCAAATGATGCACTTGTTGGCGCAACCCTCGAGTCGCTCGCGCAGGGCGCCACTGTTGCTACAGGTTCGGTACGTCGTCGCGCACAACTCAAGCGTGTTCGACCAGATCTTCAGTTTGTTGATTTGCGCGGAAATATTCAGACTCGACTGTCAAAGATTCCCGACGGTGGTGCAATCGTGATGGCGGTTGCTGCAATGGAAATTCTCGGTATCACAGACCAAATTGCGGAACAACTGTCGTTAGATGTTGCGGTTCCCATGGTGGGTCAGGGGTCTGTTGCTGTTGAATGTCGTGAATCCGACACCGATGTACTTGCCATTCTCGCCCACATTGATCACGCGCAAAGCCGTCGTGCGGTGGAAGCAGAACGTGCATTCTTGGCGATTCTCGGTGCTGGCTGTTCAGTTCCTATCGGTGCGCATCTGTGCACCGACAATATCTTTCGTGGATTCATGGCCAACGATGATGGTGAGAACTGTGTGCAACTTGAAGCATTCATTGGCGATTCGGATGATCACATTCTTATTGGGGCACTGACGGCACGTGCATGTTCCCAGCGCCTTGCGAGCGGGTAGTAACTGTGGCGTCTTCGCTCGGCAATAGAACTGTCGTCATCACAAGATCCATGGCGCAGAACGAATCATTTCGTTCTTTGCTTGAAGCAAGGGATGCCGACGTCCTTGAAGTTCCGTTACTTGCAATTGCTGAGCCGGATGACGATGGTCGCGAACGCGATGAAGTACTCCAACGAGTGCACGAGTTCGATTGGCTTGTTGTTACTTCTCCGAACGGGGCAGACCGCGTCGCACCGTTTCTCTCCGCAGCACAGGCAGCAGGTGATGTTTCTGCAATGCCGATGATTGCCGCGGTAGGAGAGGCAACAGCTCGCTCGCTTGGCACCGCAGTTCCACTCATCGCAATGCCAGCACGCGCCGATGTACTTGCCGACTTATTCCCACACGGCGAAGGGTTGGTACTTCTTGTTCAGGGGAATCTGGCTGACTCAACATTGTCAGACGGCATCGCGGCCAAAGGGTGGAGTGTGCATCAAGTGATTGCATATCGCACCGTTCAACTTCGACCTGCAGCCGAAATCGCCGATGATGCAATGTCTGCCGATGTGTTGTTCTTGGCGTCGGGTAGCGCAGCGTCTGCTTGGTTTGATGCATTCGGAACACGGACGCCACCAATCGTGGTGGCGATTGGTCCGTCAACTGCAAAGGTCGCATCAAACCTTGGTCTCGATGTCACGGCCGTTGCCCCCGATCAGTCTCTGGAATCCATGATTGAGACGGCTGAACGCGTGATCGAGAGCCATCAGCACTGATTCGTCTCGGTGATGTCTGGCTTTGTGCCAATAACATCTCAGTGTGAGTTTTCCTGTGTCACGTCCTCGTCGGCTTCGCACCACGTCTGCCATGCGCGAGTTGGTTGCTGAAACACGTCTTCACGTGTCCGACCTCGTTGCTCCGCTGTTTGTGCGTGAGGGAATCTCAGAACCACAACCAATCCTCTCGCTCCCCGGCGTCGTACAGCACACGGTTGATTCGTTAGAAGCGGAGGTGCGAATTCTGTGTGATCTTGGGGTGAAGGGCATCATCTTGTTTGGTGTGCCAGCAACAAAAGATGCCGAAGGTTCAGGTGCATGGAATCCTCAAGGAATTGCTCAGGTAGCGCTTCGTCGTTTGCGGTCAACATTTGGAGACGACATTGTCATCATGGCCGATTTGTGCGTTGATGAATACACCTCGCACGGGCATTGCGGAATCGTCGATGCAAATGGCGATGTTGATAACGATGCAACTCTTGAAATCTATTGTCGCGCTGCAGTTGCACAAGCTGAAGCAGGGGCCCATGTTGTTGCACCAAGCGGAATGATGGATGGTCAAGTGGGTGCAATTCGCACTGCACTTGACGATGCCGGGTTTGAAAATGTCGCCATCATGGCGTACTCAGCAAAGTATGCATCTGCTCTGTATGGGCCATTCCGTGATGCAGTTGATGTACAAATTGTTGGTGGCGGCCATCGAAAGGGTTACCAACAAGATTGGCGCAATGCACGCGAATCCATGCGCGAAGTATTCGAAGACATTGAACAAGGTGCAGACATTGTCATGGTGAAGCCCGCATTGTCATATCTCGACGTGATTGGTCAAGTCCGAGCATCTGTCGATACGCCAGTGGCGGCGTATCACGTGAGTGGTGAGTACTCCATGATTAAGGCTGCGGCTGAAAAAGGTTGGATCGATCACGACGCCGTCGCTCTTGAACATCTCACGTCAATCAAACGAGCCGGAGCAGACATCATTCTCACCTACCTGACGCGTTGGTTTGCTGAGTACTCGGCAAAATAGAGGAATCATGTCCATGTCCATTCCGTACTGTGATGAAACCGCATGCATCGCCGCTGGTTGTTCACCAACGGTGTGCCGAGGCCTCGGTATGCCGTCAAACCAAGCCATCTTCAATCGCTCAGCACAAGCAATTCCAGGTGGAGTGAACTCTTCCATTCGAGCATTCAAGTCGGTCGGTGGAACCCCGTACATCGTGTCTCGTGCAGAAGGTGCGCGAGTGTGGGACGTTGAAGGGCGAGAGCTTCTCGATCTCGTGCAGAGCTATGGCGCAATCATTCTTGGTCACGCACATCCCAAAGTCACCGAAGCAATACGCCGCGCCGCAGGCGATGGAACATCGTATGGTGCTCCCACTCCTCGTGAAATGAAATTGGCAGAAGCCATTTCAGAGCGCGTGCCGTCGTGTGAGCGTGTGCGCTTTATGAATAGCGGCACTGAGGCAACAAGTACTGCAGTGCGTTTGGCACGCGGTGCAACAGGACGCAAGCGCATCGTTACCTTCAATGGAAACTTTCACGGCGCAACAGATGCTCTTCTTGCTGCAGGTGGAAGCGGGTTAGCCACACTTGGTTTACCAGGAACAGCGGGTGTGCCAGAAGAAGCAGTTGCAAACACATGGGTGCTGCCCTACAACGTTGTTCCAACGCTTGATGATGATGTCGCTGCAGTGTTTGTTGAACCAGTGGCAGCAAACATGGGTGTCGTTGCACCTGCACCAGGATTCCTTGAAGGATTGCGCGCAGAGTGTGATCGTGTGGGTGCATTGTTGGTGTTTGACGAGGTCATCACTGGTTTCCGCTTGGGAACTGGCGGCGCACAAGCAAAGTTTGATATTCGCCCAGACCTCACATGTTTCGGCAAAGTTATTGGTGGCGGCTTGCCTATTGGAGCAGTTGGTGGTCGCAAAGACATCATGGAAAATCTCACGCCGCTCGGTTCTGTTTTCCATGCTGGAACGTTGGCTGGCAATCCGCTTGCAACAGCTGCGGGTCTTGCCGCTCTTAACGAATTAACCGGCGACGTGTATATGGAACTTCTGGCACGCGCACGACAGCTATCTGCAGTTCTGCGCGATGCGTGCAGTGAAAATGGAGTGCGCGCACAGTTTCCAGTGGTGGGAACGCTTGTTGGAATGCACTTCGGTGACGCGTTGTCGACTGCTCCAACGAACTTTGAAGAAGCAAAGACCACCGACGAAAAACTGTATGCAAAAGTTTTTCATGCAATGTTGAATGCAGGCATCGCAATGGCTCCAGGCGCGTATGAAGCATTATTTGTCGGACTTGCACATACCGACGATGTCATGAACGAACTCGCCGAGAGAACTGCTACAGCTCTTCAAGGAATCAACAATTGAAACGTCGGCCTCTTGTTGTAGGCATTGGGGCTGCGATTGCAGTTCTGTTTCTTGGAAACGGAATTTATTCATCTCTTTCACAGCCAGAGGCATTAACGCCAACTGACGTCCTGCACAAGATTGATCTTGTCGCAAGTGTGAACTCCATCAATACAGATGTTGGTTGGTCTCAAGCAGGTGGTCTCACAACGGGGGCATTGCGTTTATCGCTCGATGATTTGCGTGTTCTCACCATTCCCGAAGGGACGTTGGTGGACGACTACGACGCTGTCTCTACATGCACAGATTTCGTGACACCGAACGCATGTGTTCTTCTTGCAGACATGCTTGGTGAAGCGGTGGTGTGGTTTGCGTTGGTTCCGGCGGATAAAGCAAATGGTCTTCAGTATCTAACACTGCCCGGACTCATTGACATGCAGGCCAACGGGGACGAAGGAATTCTTCGAAATGGTTGGGTTGTAAAACTTGCTACTCCGGTGAAGCGAGAATGTGGAGATAAAGACACCGCATCGCTACGAGATTTCATTACTCAGTTTCCAGACAACTTGAGCACGTCGCTGGTGAATCTCACCACGGACAACGTTGTATCAGTGTCTTGTAAAGCGCAATAATCGTTTCGTTATTTGCCAGTGCCAAGACGTGGCTCGGTTCCAACTGCAATTGGCTTTGGCATCAATGATGCAAAGTCTTTTTCAATTGTGTTGAAACTTGTTGCACCTGTTTCAAGCGCGGCATAGATGGGTGAATCTGGTGAACACCACGCTTCATACTCGGCAGCCCATTCTTCAGATGCAGAGTCTGCACCTGCGAGGTCGTAGCGAATATGACATGACACGGCAAGAATTTGTGCTTCAGACAAACCGCCACCAGCTGTTTCGCCTTGCTGTGGCATTGGGTTTCCGTTGTAACCGAGCGGCTTGTGTGCGCCACCTTCACGATTTGGATCGCCGTATGTTGCAAGACCTGCAGCGACGAACTTCTGGCTTCCGCTGTAAACGAAGTTCAACATGTCTTCAATCTTTGGGAAGGTTTTAAGTGCTGCACCTTGGTACAAGACTTGTCCTGCACCGCCAGCTCCGTCTGCACCGTGACAACCTGCGCAACCGGCGTAGACAGCAGTTCCGATGTACAGCGGACCTTCGACAACTTTTTCCTCAGGTGTTAACGCCAAGAGATAAATGAGAGCCCACAAAGGAAGAAGCGATAACGCTCCCATTGCCCAGAACGGAATCTTGCGACGGGTCTTGGCGGCAACGACGTAGGCCGGATCCGGAGCAACCACTTTTGGCTTTGGTGCTTCAGCAGGCTTTGCTGGTGTGCTTGCAGCCGGCGTGGATGCAGCGGGAACAGCGGGGGACGCCCCATCTGATGCGCCACCAGCCGCGGCATCGCGGCGTGCTTTGGAACGATTGAGAAGGTGCTCGGGGATCTCGGTCACTTCTTTTACCTCTCGGAAGACCTGCTCAGACCTCCAACATTGACGGAATGCCGATGTCTAGAGGTTCTGACCCTTTAACGATAGACAAATTTCGGTGTCAGACCGCAATTATTGATGTGATGGTCGTCCGTGATTTTTGCCCACACCGCGCATCGACCGACGGGGTGATTTTCACAATTACACAAACTCAACGTCTCAGGATTTCCCTTAGCTGCACACAAAAGCACAAGCAACCGCAGTGAGAAGTGACCAATTTGTCCACCCCGAAAATAGGTCTGATGGGGGGAGTCATGGCTAGTGTTCTTAGTGCTTAGGCACCTGCCCCCAGGAGCAAACCGTCACCAGGACCGGAGAAGAAGAACAGTCCATGCTCGCGATTGACATCCTCGAATGGCCCGGAATGAACCAGGCCTTTATTTTTTCCTTCGTCGTCACGACGGCGATGGCGCTTGTCGTTATTCCATATGGCAAGCGCCGCAAAGTGGGAACACCAACAACATGGGGCGAAGCAATGGTTGCCAGCGTGTATGTGTTCTTCGTGATGTTCTTGGCATTCGGTGTTGTCCCTCACCAGTTCATCGTTCACGCCGACAACGATCTTGGTTGGCGTAAAGACAAGTTGATCTACGGACCCTTCGACATTCTCAAGCACCAAGCTGGCGGCGGAAATTTCCCGTTCACCGTTAGCTACGAAGCACTTCGTGACATTCTCGTCATTGTGATTCACGTGTTCTATGTCGGACTCATGATTTATCTGTTCGTCTGGTGGCAAAAGCGTGGAGATAGCACCAGCAAAGAACTTGAAACCTCGTCGTACGGCCGCCCCTTGGTACGAAAGAGCTAATTCACCATGGCACGCACCGACGCAAATCCACCAATGCCAGAGTGGTCAACTGAGTATCAACTCGTTGAAGTTGATGCCGACTATCTCGGCCGTGCGGTGAAGCCAAAGCAGTTCATTCACATCGATCAAAGCGAATGCATCATGTGTGAAGGATGCGTGGACATTTGTCCATGGAAGTGCATTCACATGGTGACTCCAGATGCAGTTGCAGAGGCAACAGGAACAGAGCTTCCTGGCGAAGACCCTTCCGACAATGTGATCTTTATCATCGACGACGACGTCTGTACACGTTGTGCACTGTGCGTCGATCGTTGTCCTACTGGCGTCATCATCTTGGGTAAGGCCGGAGCGCCTTCACCCGATGGAGACAGTCATACCCGAACCAACAATCATGGCTACGGCTATGGAATGCGCCTCTGAGGTGAATGAATAATGGCAAAAGTGCTTGATAATCCCCGTCCAACTTTGAAGGAACGTGCCGCGAAAATTGGTGCACAACTTCAGGGCAGCCAAGCGTGGAACTCCATCTTCCGACCTGGCTCTATCTTCCGCAAGGGCTACACAGATAGCCCTCGTAACCGTTCGTACGTCATCATGAACTCGGTGCTGTATCACTTGCACCCCGTCAAGGTGAAGCGACACGCCGTCAAAGTGAGTTACACGCTCTGTCTTGGCGGACTCAGCTTCTTCGTGTTCATTCTTCTCACAGTCACCGGCATCTTCTTAATGTTCTTCTACCGACCAACTGGTGCAAACGCGTGGCAAGACATTCAAACGCTGCAGACATCAGTGACGTTCGGATTGTTAATTCGAAACATGCATCGATGGGGTGCGCACATCATGGTGCTCAGCGTGTTCCTTCACATGGCTCGCGTTTTTTACCACGGTGCATACAAGCCACCACGTGAATTCAACTGGGTCATTGGTGTTGTCTTGTTGACACTCACACTTCTCCTCTCATTCACTGGTTACCTGTTGCCGTGGGACCAGTTGGCTCTTTGGGCGGTCACCGTGGGAACAAACATGATGGGCTACACGCCAGTGTTTGGTTCACAAGTGCGCTTCGTTCTGTTGGGTGGCGTTGAAATCGGATCAGAAACACTGTTGCGCTGGTACGTGCTTCACGTGTTGATGCTTCCTTTCGTCATCGTCATCTTTATGGCAATTCACTTCTGGCGCGTCCGTAAGGACGGCGGAATTTCCGGACCACTGTGATCACAGGGAGACATCAACATGACTGAAATCCCAGAACATCTCCTAAAGCGAGCACAAGCAGCTCGCGACAAGGCGGCAGGTTCATCCGATGCAGATGCATCGGGTGGAGATCGCATCCCCGACGGTTTGCTCGACCGCACCAAGGCTGCGGGCGCATCAAGTGGTGCAGCAGTTGTTGCTGCTGCGGCTCCGGCAGGCGTGCCTGTTGGTGCTGGTCCTGGTGGACACACACAGCGCCTTCTCACCGTGGTGAAGTCTGGCTCTATTCAAGAAGCAAAGGCAGCTCCGGTCGACAAGGTGCACACTTGGCCGCATTTGTTGGCCGTTGAGTTTGTTGCTGCTCTTGCATTAACTGCATTCCTCTTCGTTTTCTCATGGGTGGTGAACGCGCCGTTGTTGCAAGCTGCAGACTTCAACAACACACCGAACCCATCGAAGGCGCCGTGGTACTTCCTTGGTTTGCAAGAGTTGCTCACCATGTTCCACCCAATGATTGCCGGTGTGACACTTCCAGGTATTGGCTTGGTGGCACTTGTCTTGGCTCCGTATCTTGACCGCAACCCATCGAACAAGCCAGAAGATCGCAAGTTCATGACATCGATGATGACCATGTTCTTGGTGTTCTGGGCAGTGCTCACCATCATTGGTTCGTTCTTCCGCGGACCAGGATTCAACTTCATCTTCCCGTGGCGAGATGGCATCTTCTTCGAGTTCTAAGAACTCATCAGATTTATTAGTGACTATTCGACGTAAAGACAGACAAGGAACGAAACAGGCATGAGTACCGGATTCGTAATCGCAATCGTGGTCATTGCAGCAATTGTGTTTGGCGCAATTGTTGTGTTCACCACAGCGCGCAGCACAGATGTGCGTGGCGCCGGAGCTTTGTCGCGCGAAACACGTTCACGCGATCGCAAGGCAAAGGTTGGAGCAACCGCTGCTACTGGTCGCGAAGTTGAAGCATCTGCGCGCACTACCGACCTCGTGAAGGCAGCACCTGCGGAAATTGCACCGTTCGTTGCACCAGATGAAGAAACGCTTGGTGTCTCGCGTCGTATGTTCTTCAACCGAACAGCAGTCACCTTGATGGCTGCCAGCATTGGTGCATTTGGAGCATCTGCTCTTGCGTTCTTGTGGAAAGGCGCAGAAGGCGGATTTGGTTCAAAGATCAGCGCTGGAAGAGTTGACGACATCCTCGCAAGCATTCGTTCCAACAAGGGTTTCTTCTATCTTGCTGAAGCTCGTGCGTGGATCACCGAGTATCCAAAAGAATCACTTGGTAAAGCGCAGGCTGTCTACGGTGCGCAGGCCCCCGTGTTTGCTGGAATGCAAGCAGGAATTGTTGCGCTGTATCAAAAGTGTCCGCATCTTGGTTGTCGTGTTCCAGAGTGCAAGAGCTCACAGTGGTTTGAATGCCAGTGCCACGGTTCGCAGTACAACCGAGTTGGCGAAAGAAAAGGTGGTCCCGCTCCACGCGGTATGGATCGCTTTGCAGTGTCAGTGAGCAACGGACAACTCACCATCGATACCGGTGCAGTCTTCGCAGGTCCTGCACTTGGCGTGAACACCACAGGTCAAGAAGCAGAAGGCCCACACTGCGTGGGTGCTGGAGGTCACTAAATCATGTTGGCTTCAACAAGTACGTCAATTGCATGGCTTGTTCTCTTCGCTTCAATTGCGGGTTGGGTTGTCTATGGCATCGTCAATGTTCGTAAAGGTCGCGCAGAAGTTGGTTCCGAGCAGAAACTTGCCGCTAACCGTCGTGAGTATTACAACGATGAAGAACTAGAAGGTCCACGTCTCGAGCGTGTTCAGTTAATTGGTCTGTTGTTCCTGGTCATCATCACCATCTCTTTGCCGCTGTATTGGATTCTTGAACCAAACCGTCAAGCAGAAGCAGAGTTTGGTTTTGAAAAGCGTTTCGTGAAGTGGGGCGGCAAATTGTTTGCTGCCACAGCAGACGGCGGTTTCAACTGTGCAGGTTGCCACGGTGGCATGAAAGCAACCGGTGGCGTTGCGTCGTACGCAGTGACAGATCCAAAGACAAACGAAGTGAAGGCTGTGTCATGGAAGGCTCCGTCATTGAACACGGTGTTTTACCGATACAACGAAGACGAAGTTCGTTTCATTCTGAACTACGGTCGTCCGTTCTCGCCAATGTCTGCGTGGGGAACAATTGGTGGTGGGCCTCTCACTGATCAAGCTGTCACCACATTGATTGATTACATGAAGTCAATTCAGGTTCCACAAGACGGTTGCGCAGAAACACGTGCGTACTACAACCCAACATGTTCTGAAGGCAAACTTCCTAAGGAAAAGAATGACGAACTCATCAATGAAGCACAACGCCTCGTCGATGAGAAAATGTATGGCTCTCTTGGTGAAGCATTGTTTAGTCTCGATCTCGGCTCAGGCGCGTATTCGTGTGCTCGTTGCCATACAAAGGGATGGTCGTATGGCGATCCTCAGGCAACAGGTGGCGGCGCATTTGGGCCAAGCCTCACAGGTGGTTCTTCCATCCGTCAGTTCCCAAATCAGAAAGACATGATCGACTTCATCAAGTCGGGTTCTGAGTATGGAAAGCGCTACGGCGAACAGGGTCAAGGAAGTGGGCGTATGCCTGGTTTCGGACAGGTGTACACCGATGAGCAAATCAAGTTAATTGTCGAATACGTGCGGAGCCTCTGATGTTGTCCACTCTCTTAGCGATTGATTTCAACCCCGG